>JBJKSS010000368.1:0-6411 GCA_046703745.1 Spirochaetota bacterium | reverse complement strand
CATGGGGCGCTGTGCTGGGAAGTTTCATGCATTTTACCATACAGTTCACGGGTTCGTATATAAACGGGTTCAGGTTCAGGCCCGGACTGCCGAAGCCCACACGCGAGATGAGGGAGCTGTTCGCCGTTGCGGTACCGAGGATTATCGGCATCAGTTTCGAGCAGTTCACGAAATTTTTTATCGTAAACATTGCGTCGTTCCTTTTCATCGGCTCGATATTCATTTTTGAGAATGCGGAAAATTTCAGCATGGTGCCGTTCGGGATGATAGCTGTGAGTATTTCAACCACGGCGTTCCCAATATTCAGCAAGCTTTATGCGAGCGGCGAGTATGACTTGATGCTGGAAGAGCTCCTCGTCAAATTGAGGAGCCTGATTTTTTTAATTCTCCCTGTTTCACTTTTTATGATAATTTTTAACAGGGAAATCATCAACCTGCTTTTGATGTACAAAAAATATTCGCTGCAGGACGCACAGGTGACCGCCGGCGCTTTGAGCTGCTATCTCATCGGCATCCCGTTTTTTTCAATCACGATAGTGCTGGTGAAATTTTATTATGCGCAGAAAAAATCCTTTACACCGATGGTAATCACCCTCATCACCGTGGCCGTTACGGTTGCGGCATGCTACCTGTTTGCGCGGCCGTTGAATGTTTCGGGGTTGACCCTGGGAAGAAGTTTCGGCTACATTGCACAGGCAGTGCTGCTTGTTGTTTTCCTGGTAATCATAAATGCGAGGGAAAAACTGTTCAAGTCGGTTCCAAAAAAACCGCTTGTTGATTCCCTGAAAATTTCGTTTATCGCCGCTGCGGTATTCATGGCAGGAATTTTGATGGAGAATTACCTTAAGTTCAATTTCAATTTTTTTGCCTCGGGCATTCTGAACTCCAAGGTTAATGCGCTGATCAGGCTCGTTTCGATAGGAAGTGTCCTGGCTGTCCTGTATGCCGCGGGCTGCCTGGTTTTAAGGGTGCCGGAAATTATGTATCTTAAAGTAAAATTGAAAGAGAGATTTTTCAGGAACTAGCCGTACCGAATCAGCTGCCAAGAAGCTCGGTCGTTTCATTGAACAATCGCAGTTTCATATCTTCATTTTTGGAATGGGCGTCCATTATTATCCTGACAAACTGGCTGCCCACGATTGCTATCTGGCAGTAGTCCTTCAGTTGTCTGATCTGTTCCTTTGTCTGTATACCGAACCCTACGGCAATCGGCAGCTTCGAATTATCCTTTACAAGCTTGAGCCATTTTTTTGTCTCGTCATCGATTTCCGTGATATTTCCCGTGATGCCGCGTCTTGCGATTGTGTACAAAAATCCGTCACCGATCCCTGAAAGTTTCCTGATCCTGTCCCTGTCCGATCCCGGCGCCACCAGAAGGATGTTGGCGATATTATTGGCCTTGCACAGGTCATTAAGACTCTCGTCGTTTTCAACAGGCAGATCCGGTATGATCAGGCCCGAGGCATTCGCCATCACGGCCCTTCGTATGAATTTTTCGACACCATATTTATATATGAGGTTCGCATACGTCATTATTAATACAATTGTCTTCGATTTCGACGATACTTCTTCAACTAGCCTGAAACCGTCCTCGATTTTAAATCCGTTGTTCAGGGCTTCCGTGCAGGCGGTGACTATGGTCGCACCGTCGGCAGTCGGATCGGAAAAGGGAAACTGGATTTCAAGAAAATCCGCACCGCTTTCACATATACCGAGGGCAGCATTTAACGATTCGTTATAATCGGGAAAACCGGCAATGATATGGCCCATGAACCCGATCCTTTTGTCCATAATAATGTCTTTTAGCTTATTATCAATTTTTAGATTCATGCCTTCTAACCTCATCCTTCAAGAATTCATACCATTTTTCATCTCCGAGGGCGCCGGCTGTTATGAAAATATCCTTGTCGCCCCTGCCTGAAATATTGATTATTATGTTTTTACCCCTGTCAAGCTCTTTTGCCACTTTCATTCCCGCAGCGAGTGCGTGGGAGGACTCCATTGCGGCGATTATGCCTTCGGTTTTCGCAAAGAATTTGAATGCCTCGAGCACTTCCGTGTCCAGTATGCTGACAAACTCGATCCGTTTTTTTTCGGCAAGATTGGCAAGCTGCGGCCCGATGCCGGAATAATCGAGGCCCGCACTTATCGAATGTGTGGGCAAAAGCTGTCCTTCATCATCCTGGAGAAAGAGCGATTTGTATCCCTGAACAATGCCCATTGTGCCGCTGCCGCTTATACGTGAAGCATTGTCCCCGGGTGCATTCCCCCGTCCGCCGGCTTCGGCTCCTATCATTCTCACCTGTTGGTCATCGAGGAATTCGTCGAAAAATCCTATTGCATTGGAGCCCCCGCCCACGCATGCAATCATGACATCCGGGGTCCTCCCCGTTTTTTCATGGAACTGTATTTTTGTTTCCCTGCCTATTACAGACTGGAATTCCCTGACTATATCGGGGAAAGGGTAGGGGCCGAGTGCACTTCCGAAAAGGCAATGCGTGTCGGTCCTTCTCCTGGCCCATTCTTTTAACGTCTCGTTGACCGCATCCTTGAGGGTTTTAGTGCCGCTTGTAACCGGGATGACTTTTGCACCGAACAGTTCCATCCAGAATACATTCGGTCTCTGCCGTGCAATATCAACGTCGCCCAAGAAGATTTCGCATTCGAGACCGAGCCTGGCAGATGCGCAGGCAGTTGCAAGTCCGTGCTGGCCCGCTCCGGTTTCGGCGATTACCCTGGTTTTGCCCATTTTTTTCGCCAAAAGCCCCTGGCCCATCGCATTGTTGATCTTGTGGGCGCCTGTGTTTGCCAGACCTTCAAGCTTGAGGTAGATGTTGGCACCACCGAGCTCTCTTGTCGCATTCTCGGCAAATAAAAGCGGCGTGGGCCTGCCGACAAAATCCCTCATCAATGTATCGAGCTCTTCGAGAAAATTGTGATCGTTAATATACCTGTAAAAAGCCTCTTCCAGCTCAACAAGGTTGGGTCTGAGTATTTCTGCGACATACCTGCCGCCGTATTGGCCGAAAAAGCCTTTAATGCTTGCATGCTTGAGTTTTGGCACTTTTTTGCTCCCAAGTTTTAAAGTGTATTATTGATAATCTGATATGTATATGATTGTTATATAAAACCTTTCCGGCTGTGTCAACAAGAAATTCCATGTTTTCGGGGGCGCTGGCCCCCGTGCCCCCAGTTTTTGCGCCGCTCTTGCTTTACGTATAATACAAATTAAGCCTTCTATCTGATGGTGTCAAAGGGCTGTCTGCGAGCCCGAGCACCAAATTGGAATCATAAAAGCAAAAAGATTTGTTCGTTTTAATTTGAATATCCCCAATTTGGTGCTCGGCTCTTGTCGCGCCCTTTGACACCTGATGGAAGGAATCAAGTTTGATAGTTGTTTAAATACCGCGGCGCAAAATGATACTAATTTTTAAATTATTCAACATTAAGAAAAAACCTTGCCATTAGTAATATTATGAATTATCATTTTATCAGGTGGTGCAGGGATCAGTTATGACCGGTAAAAATTACAACATATTGTGTCTTGAGGACAATCCCGATGATTTTGAATTGATAAAATCAAATTTGCTCGGTTCAAATTTGGGGTTTAATATCGTTAACATAAGCTGTGAAAAGGATTATATTGAAGCATTGAAAAACGGTAAATTTGATATTGTGCTTGCCGATTATTCCCTGCCGTCTTTCAACGGGCTCAAGGCACTCAAGATACTCATGGACATCAAACCCGATGTTCCGCTTATCATCGTCTCCGGGGCAATAGGCGAAGACCTTGCGATAGAGAGCCTGAAGTCCGGTGCAAGGGATTATATCCTGAAAAACCAGCTTGTAAAGCTGGCTCCTGCAATAAACAGGGCGTTAAAGGAATGCGAAGAGATCAGGAGACGCAAGGCTGCCGAGGAAAAACTCTTCCTGAGCTATGAAAAACTCACCCGGGTGTTTGATCAGATCGTTGATGCATTCTCCTCGCTGTCCGAAAAGAAGGATCCTTACACGGCTGGGCACCAGCGTAACGTTTCGCTGATAGCATGCGGCATTGCGGAAGAGCTCGGGCTTGACAAGAATAAAACGGAAGGTCTTCGCATAGCAGGGCTGCTTCATGATATAGGCAAGATACATGTGCCTGCCGAGATATTGAGCAAGCCCGGCAAACTGAATGAATACGAGTTTAACATAATAAAGACCCATCCGATGGCGGGGTATGACATTTTGAAGACGATAAAATTTCCCTGGCCCGTTGCAATCATCGTTCTACAGCACCATGAAAGACTGGATGGCACGGGTTATTGCTCCGGCATAAGGGCCGATGATATGCTCATTGAGTCAAAAATTCTGGGTGTCGCCGATGTTCTTGAGGCAATGGTTTCCCACCGGCCTTACAGGCCCTCTCTCGGCCTGGACACAGCTCTGGAAGAATTAACATCAAAAAGAGGCACTAAATTCGATGCGGATGTCGTTGATGCGGCGGTGAAAATGTTTACCCAAAAGGATTCCGGGATCAAGCAGGCAATCAATTATTGAACACAGATTCAGGCAGGATTTGCCGGTTTCAAAGGTAAATGATCGATATATAGCAGTCCTTGCCGTATTTTGTGTTTTTTAAATTGGCCATTAAGGTATTGGCTGTTTCCTTTTCCTTGAACGGGCCGATCCTCAGCCTGTAAAAAGTTTTGCCTTTATTTTCCTTTTCCCTGATGAATGTCGGATAGCCCTGTTTTTCGTAGTATGATGAAATATCATCTGCGAGTTTCCTGTTGACATAGGAGCCTATCTGGATAATGTATCTTAGCTGTTTTTGCGAAGCCGTGGATTTTTTGTATGATTTTGCAGGAGCCTTGGTTTCCTTTTTATCATTATGATAGCCTGAATTCCCCTTCAGTTTCCTGTCTTTTTTGCCGTAAGGTTCCTTTTCATTTCCATTAATGAATTTTGACGAGTATAAAACTTCCGAGTTGTCAAGTTTTGCCTGAACATTGCCGCTGTCCCTATTTATTTCATTCTTTTCATGACCGGACGGGGCATTATTATCAACATCCGATGAAGGAGACGAAGAGCTTGATGAATTAACTGACAGGGGATTATTATTCATAATCGAATTGCTTGTGGTGTCGTAAAGGTTGCTCGCAATTTCATTTTTTTGATTCTGGGCGGTTGTCTGCTGGTTTGTATTCGTCAAATCCTTATGTTTCTTGTTTGACATGAAAAAAGCAACGGTAAAAATGAAGAGCGCTATAACAACAAGGATGGTGATGAAAATGATGAATATCCTTCCTTCTGTCAAATTAAGCGAATAATAATTTTTAGGTTTCTCGGGTTCACTCATATTAAATTCCTCTCCGACAATATTCTGTCGATACTGCGTTCCAGTTCCATTTGATTGAAATTGTTGTTTATATAGAATATATCGGCAGTTGCCGATTTTTTTTTAGCAATGGAAATCACTTTTTGATTCAACAATATTTTTAATATTCTCAAAACCGGGTATTTGTCCCTTTTTCTCGACCTTCTGATTATGTTGAAAAGCGACGCCCTGACAACGATTATCGTGCCGCATGATCCATCAAGCCCCATCTCGAACAAAAGGGCCGCATTTATGCAGATTTTTTTTTCATGCGAATCCCTTATTGTCCTCCCTACTATATCGGTCATGAAGGGATGCACCACGGCATTCAGTGCCTTGAGCTTTTTCCTGTCGTTGAAAACGATTTTGCCGAGTTTTTTCCTGTCGATTTCATTGCCTGACAGGATGGTTTCACCGAACAGGGCGGCAATTTCATTTTTTTTCATGACGAGCGCATGGTGACCGATCTTGTCGACGTCTATTGTTTCAAAGCCTTTCTTTTCCAGTATTTTCTGAACGGTCGATTTGCCGCTGCAGTAGGGGCCTGTCAGCCCGATGATTTGAGGACTAAAGTTCACCCCAGTTTTCTCCGGTTGCAATTTCGATATGAAGCTGTAACTTGAATCCGTAGCCATGCTCCATGCATTCCCTGATAATGGCGTTCACCTTCTCCTTTTCATCCGGGTAAACATCGAATATCAGTTCGTCATGAACCTGCATGATGAGTTTGGATCTGATGTTTTTTTCTGCAAATGCGTTGTAAATTTTTATCATGGCAACCTTGATCAGATCCGCGGCAGTGCCCTGGATGGTGGTGTTTACTGCGACCCTTTCCCCGTTGGCCTGGATGTTCTTGTTTTTGTCGTTTATTTCCGGGATGGATCTTTTCCTGCCCCACAGAGTTTCGGCAAACCCGTTCTTGCGGCAGTTTTCCCTGATTTCTTCCATGTATTTCATTACGCCTGAATATTTTGCAAAATAGATGCTGATAAAGTTAGCCGCATCCTTCCTCGAAATATTGAGGTTCTCGGACAGTCTGTGCGGACCCTGCC
>JBJKSS010000367.1:0-9448 GCA_046703745.1 Spirochaetota bacterium | reverse complement strand
GCTCTTCATCTTCCGAAAGTGAAAGCTGATCATTTAATCCCAGATCGGATTTCAAATTAAGCTCAATATCATCCAAATCTCCTTCAGGCGGCGAAATTTTACCGCTGTCCGGTGTGTCGTCCCTGATTGTTAAGTCATCGTTTAGCTCATCAAGTCTGATTTCATCTTCACCTTCCATGCTGAAATCATTGTCCATTCCGCTTTCATCGGATTCATTCAGCCCCTCAAGATCGTTGTCTTCTATGGAAATATCATCAAGCTTCAATTCTTCAAAGTTTATATCCGAACTGCTGAGTTCATCGATGTTTGTTTCTTCGGGTGCGGAAGCATCTTTTGCAGAAACGTCTCCTTCCATGTCCATCGACAAATCAAGATCCCCGAGATTTTCATCCGCAGAATCCATTTTGAAGGTTTCGGTTTCATCTGTTTCCAAATCCCCGATCAGGTCATCAGCGGACTGTTCTTCCTGAATATCCATGCCGGACGTTTCGGCAGTACCTGTCTCACCGCTTCCTTCATCGCCAAGATCGAATGAAAAATCATCGAGATTTAATTCTTCTTCATTTAATGAATCTATATTTATGTCTTGATCTTTATTGTCTTTTTTTAAATCAGGCATATAAACCTCTTTGCTTAATGAAAAGTTTTTTATAGTTTATCTTCGGCATTTTAGGATTTTAAATTACACCTTCTACCATAGAATTTAATCCTTTATGTATTTTTGTCAATAGATAAATATCTTTATTGAATTATTTGTAAAATGTCAAAATCTAAAACCCGCCGTACCTGAAATAGTTTATCAATATTTTCAGTACGGGTATCAAATCAATAAAAATTAAAAAACCCGTAATAATGAAAAGTATCGAAAATATCAGGGGTATCAGCCTTATCCTGCCGCTTCTGATGAATGAAACCGCCAGAATTATCAGGCCCGGAACGATAAAAATGCCGGTCAGGATCATATTAAAAAGCCTCGGATGATTCTCCATAAAAGTTGAAAACCTGGCAAGGAAAATATTAATCTGGTTCAATGACCCGAATATAATCAGTATACCGATGAGGATCAAAAACAGGCCCGAAACGATCCTTATTACTGTGGAATGCTTTTTCAGATAGTCGAGTACAGGTTTGAGATTATTGAAAAACAGGGCCGTTATAAAGAGCGGAATGCCCAGCCCGAGCGAAAACACGGTCAGTAAAATTATTCCCCTGACGAGCGATCCCTGCGAGGCGACGAGCCCGAGGATGGTGCCAAGCACAGGGCCTATGCAGGGCGTCCAGCCCGCGGCAAATGCCATGCCCATGAGTAAGGAACCCGCAAAATCGATCTTTACGGCGGTCATGTCAAAGCGCCTTTCTGCATTCAGAAAAAATATTCTTAAAAGCCCCATGAAATGCAGGCCGAAGATCACTATTATTATGCCGAATATGATATCCAGATAAAACCTGATGCCTTTTACAAGAAAAAAAAGGAGACCGGTCAGGATGCCAAGCGTTACAAAAACAATTGTAAAACCGATAATGAAAAGAACGATATTTAAAATATAACCTCTTTTGTTACCGGATTTGTCATCGAGCTTTAACCCTGTGATATAAAAAACATAAGCCGGTATCAGGGGCAGGACGCATGGAGAAACGAAGGTTATCAGGCCGCCTACAAACGACATTATTAAAAGATTTATCATGATTATTTCAGAAGCTCGTCAAGAAGTTCCCTGACCTCGGGAGAGTTCCATTCCCTGCCGCCGACAAAACCGGCGAGGATATAACCGTCCTTGTCTATGATATAGGTCGTGGGAATCGATCCCGTTGAATAATTGCCGCTCACGTCGTTGTTTATATCGACGAAAACCGGAAAAGTATAGACCCCGCTTACGAAATTTTTAACCGTATCGAGATTTTCGCCCTGGCTCACTGCAAGCCAGACGAAATTTTTTGATTTGTAACTCTCATAAAGCTTCTGTATCGAAGGCATTTCATGCTTGCAGGGCGGGCACCATGAGGCCCAGAGATTGAGCATTATCACCTTGCCGCTGTAATCCGAAAGCTTTACCCTTTTCCCGTTCATATCGAGTAGATCGGCATCAAAAAATTTCATCACCGCTTTGGGGAATCCGCCGCCGAGATTTTTGATCATCTGCCTGACTTTTTCGGGGTCATATTTTGATTTTCTTTCTTCACTATTGGTATTCAATACAAGCAAAAACAGAAGAACAAACATAGAAATGATGGCTTTAATTTTCATTGGCGCTCTCCTTAAACCGCAATCCAATAATAGAATCAATGTTAAGGCAAAATACAATAAAAATCAAGCCATTAGTGAAGAATTACAAGAATTTACAAATACTTTTGCATTATAAAATCTTATTTGCAAAAAACGGCAAATAAAGACCGTTTTGTCACGGGAAGGCAGGTTTGAGGCTCAGCCCGGTTTTTTCCTCAAGGCCGGACAACAGGTTGAAATTATGTACTGCCTGCCCGCTTGCGCCCTTTATCAGGTTGTCGAGCGCGGAGAATACGGCGATGTTGTTTGTACGCTCGTCGACCTTTACAGCAATGTCGATGTAATTGGTGCCCGAAACGAATTTGGTATTCGGCATGCCGTTCTCAAGGATTCGTACAAAAGGTTCATCCTTATATGTTTTTTTGAAAATCGACAGAGCCTCTGCCGTATCGATCTGTTTTTTGAGTTTTGCATACGATGATGAGAGAATGCCGCGTGTCATGGACACGAGATTGGGTGAAAATGAAATTACGATGTTTTTTTTACAGGCCAGGCTGATCTCCTGCTCTATCTCCGGTGTGTGCCTGTGGATACCGAATGAATATGCGCTTAAGCCTTCATTCAATTCTGTAAAGTGGTATTCCTGTTTCATCTTGCGGCCCGCACCGGACACGCCTGACTTTGCATCTACAATTATCGTTTTTTCATCGATAAGGTCATTCTTCAGAAGTGGAGCTATCGCAAGGATGGCGGCCGTCGTATAACAGCCGGGATTGCCGACAAGCCATGCCTTTTTTATTTCTTCCCTGTGAAGTTCGGGCAGGCCATAGACAGCTTCGGAAAGATATTCCGGGTATTTGTGGATAACCTTGTACCACTTCTCGTAAACTTCCCTGTCCTTCAGTCTGAAATCTGCGCTCAAATCTATTATCTTTTTGCCGAATTTTTTAGCACTAGCAGCATAGTCCATTGCAGGGCCGCCGTGAGGCACGCAGGTAAAAATTACGTCGCTTAGTTTTGCCACTTCATCAGGAGAATAATCCGTACAGACAAGATCACAGTTTGCGAGATGCGGAAAAATCTCGGACATTTTCTGACCGTTGTGGCTCGCCGAAGTTACAGCAATAATCTCCACTTCGGGATGATTGCTCAATATGTGGAACAGTTCCACACCGCTGTAGCCGGATATTCCTACGATGCTTGCTTTTATCATTATCATTCTCCTGCAATATACATAAAAGAAAAAACCGATGCCAATTGATGCACCGGTTTTATTATTATATCATAACTTCGAATTTTAATTAATATTTTTTAGTGATTTTTTTATCCGCAGCAACCGTTTTTTGAATCCGGACATCCGCAGGCTGGATCGGTTTTGTTTACCAATCCAAACAATAATGCTGCTGCACAGCCCACACCGCTTTTTACCACAACCGCCTCTGCCGGGCAGTTTTGCATGCATGCCCCGCATTCCATGCAGAGATCCCTGTTGTAAATTTCGGCTTTTCTGTCATTCATTCTGAACACACCGTGGGGACAGACCTCGATGCACCTTGAACACCCGATGCATTTGGATGAATCAAGGCTCAGGGTTGCAACGTTTTTTATATAATATGACTTCATTTTATTCCTCCAAAAATCAGATTATGCTGAAAACATTGAGTGTTTTCAAAACCAGCCCGCAAAGGCCGATGATTAAAATAACCGGCATGCTGTATTTGAATTCGAGCTTGACGCCCGAAAGCGAGGTGAATGTCGTTGAGCCGGTGAAATTCAGGGCGAAAAAACTTGTGATGGGCGTAAAGAGGAGGGCGTTTGCCAGATAGCCGCCAGGACCACATTTATAAAGGAAACTGATCAACAGTGCCCAGATGAGGCCGATAACAGCCCCTTTTATACTGAATGATTTAAACGGTATGAAAGGCAGGAGCATGGGGAAAATAATGATCCCGGTGAGGAATGCTCCAAGTACTGGAATGAAATCAAGGATTATTTTCATTGACAATTGTCCGGAAACGACAAAATCGAATATGCCGATCCCTATAAAAACCGGGATTATGATTTTCATAGCCTGCATTAATTCCACCGGCGTCACGGCGAGCCTGTCTATCAGATTGAACCTGACAATTGTCATTTTTTCATTCTTCTTGTAACCGTTCTTGACGAATTCTTTAATATGCTTTGCAAGCACCGGGCCGTAAATCACATTGAAACCCGATGCTTTTTTCACAACGTGGGCCTGTACTCCCGTCGCACCAAGCTGCGGAAGAATTATGCTCCTGTGATCAATTATTTCCTTGAGCCCCGTTGAAGCTATCCTGTAGATTAACTCCTGTGTACCGAATGTGCCCTTGCCCGCAGCGCACCACACATTGATGCCTTTGGTGTCAAGCACGAGTATCCATGCATCCAGCCCGGTTAATTCTTTCCTGAGCTTGTCGAATGAAAGCTTGTAATTTGCCGTAACCAAAACAATCGAGTTTTTGTCGGGTTCCCCCAGGGAATACAGGCCCGGAGCTACCCGGTAATTGTTCCTGTTGAATCCCCACCGTGCAGACCATCCTCCGAGTATGTCCCTTACTTTCAATTTTGATTCGACTTTTGGAATTTCCCTGCCGTCCATAACTTTAAAGCCGGTTATCCACTTTTCCTTTCTGATTGCGGAATCATTCTTAACATCGCCGCAGCCCATTGTGTTCCTCCTTCAATGTTTTAATCAACAGCAGCTTTCGCTGGATTTTCTTAACTTATTCATTGCGCTGCCGATCAGATCAATTACCTTGATTATTCCTTCATGCTCTTCTTCGGGTATTTGTTCGAAGAGCTTTTTGTAGTAATCATCACATTTTTGGTTTATATTTTTTGCGAGTTTTTCTCCCTGATCCGTAAGGCTTAATTTCATGAACCGCCTGTCTTTCTCATGAATCTCGCGGTTTATAAGACCGATGTTCTGCATTCCGTCGATCGTGCGGCTCAATGTGCTTTTATCAAGATCGAGGATTTCACTCAGCTCCTTGACGGTTGATTCTTCAAGCGCTTCCATCTCGACCAGGGCGTTGCACTGGGAAAGGGAAACGCCGCAGCATTCCATCTCTAGTTCTCTGGCGATTTCCCTTTCCATAACCCTGAGTTTCGATCTGAATTCCTTTATCAGGGAATCATCAATTGCCATAACTTTTCCTTGTTAGTTGCAAGATACAACAATTGTATATTACAACCAATTTAAAGTCAACAGGAATTTATTAATTTTTTTAATAATTTGTAATGGAAAACCGAGTTTTGGTTGTTTAATATTACAGGAGCACATTTATGGATAAAAATATTAAGCCTGCAATACATAATTTCCATTTTGTTTTGAACAGCAAATTGAAAAACAAGGTTGCAAGATTATCAGTCAAATTAAAAAAGAATCTTTCGCAAACCGGTCTCTATATTTTGAAAATCACGATTTGCATTCTCAAAAAATTCCATTATACAATTGAGGAAGTAAGCGAGATATCAAGATATCCAGTTGTAAACTGGGACGTTGACATGAATATTCATATAGAAGAAATCATGTTCAGGGAAATCAAGCATGTTGCGGGAACGATGCATGCGTTCAGCCTTTCGATTATAGTAAGAAGACTGCTGGAATTTTATTTTTATTACCTGGAGTTGAGCAATGGAAAGACAGAAAGGGTGGAAAAGATTTTTAAAAGATTTAACAGGCTGTATGTAAATGATTACGGGACTAAAATCAGGAAATGGAAAAAGAAAATATTAAATTCACAATTGTTAGGAAATTTTAAATATTATCTCACTTTTAATGACAAATTCAGCTTAACAGGCTTTAATTTTAATAATTCCGACTAAAAGGCAGACAATTTCGAGAAAATTTTCCTGTATAATTTGCTTGACTTAATCAAATTTTTATTGGATAAAATCAACAAATTTTCAAAAAGGATAATAAACATGACTTGTTCGGTCAACATTATTAATATTTTTTCTTTCTTTTATTTTTGGTTTTTCTTTATCATAAAGGCTAAATAGAAATCTGAAATAAAAGAGGCTTTCTGTTTGGCAAGAACAGAAAGCCTGTAAAAAGCAGGCTTGACAAAAGCCTGCTTTTTTTTTGCACAAATTTTTAAAAATTTTATGGAGGAATTTTAAAATGATTGGCAAACAAATAAGACTCGAAAGACTTATCAACAGGGAAACAGGAACAACGGTGATCGTACCTATGGATCACGGAGTAACTGCAGGGCCTATCGAAGGATTGGTCGACGTCAAGGAATCCGTCCAGGCAATAGCAAAAGGAGGTGCCAACGCCGTCATTCTTCACAAGGGTAATGTTACCGCAGGGCACAGGGGGAAAGGGCAGGATGTCGGACTGTTCGTTCACTTGAGCGGCTCGACAATTTTATCGCCCGAGCCGAATCTTAAAGTATTAGTCTGCACCGTTGAAGAGGCGATTAAACTCGGCGCCGACGGTGTGTCAATTCATGTGAATATTGGGGCGGAATATGATTCAAAAATGATAGCTGATTTCGGCAGGGTCGGCAAAAAATGCAGCGAGTGGGGAATACCGTTACTGGCAATGATGTACACAAGGGGCCCCAAGATTGAGAATGAATACGACGTGAATGCTGTAAAAATTGCTGCCCGTGTTGCAAGTGAGCTCGGTGCCGACATGGTCAAGGTTACATTCACAGGCGACGCAGAATCATTCTCAAAAGTGGTTGAGGGTTGTTCGATACCGGTGCTCATTGCAGGCGGCGAAAAGGCCAAATCAGCCGAAGATGTTCTGAAGAATGTTAAGATGGCGATGCTGGCCGGAGGCAAAGGTGTTTCAATGGGCAGGAACGTATTCCAGCATGAAAACCCGACAAAATTCTGTATGGCGGTATCTTCAATAGTTCACAATAACGCAGGCATTGAAGATGCTATGAATATTTTGGGCGAAAAACTTTGCGTAAAATAAGCACAATTTGATATAATTGAAAAAGCAAATTCTTTCTAAAAATAAAAAAGGAGAAGACCGTCATGCTGCCAAAGTATAAATGTAAAAAATGCGGTTTCGTTTATGATTCCCAAAAAGGGGACGCCAAAAACAACATAAAACCCGGCACGATCATGGATAATCTGCCGAACGACTGGCGCTGTCCGATCTGCAATGCGGACAAAAGTTTTTTTATAAAAGGCGGTGTTTAAAAAATCATGAAAGAAAACGACAATAAATCGGCCCATAATTCAAAAGAATATGACGAGGGCGTAAGAAGGACGATCCCGTATTACGACTTGCTGCACAGCGAAACCATCTCACTGGTAAAAGCATACAACCCTGATCCGGAATTATGGGTCGATACGGGATGCGGCTCAGGCAGCCTGGTTGCCAGGGCAACAGAAGAATTCAACACGACAAAATTCATACTCGCGGATCCTTCTTTTGAAATGCTTAAGCTTGCCATGGAAAAGCTGAAAAGCAATAAAAACATCGTCTCCTTTGAAATATTCTCGAGCGAAGATATTAATGAATATATTGTAAAAAAATCCGATGTAATAACAGCGATACAGTCCCACCATTATTTCGACAGGGAAAAACGCAAAAAGGCGACACAAGCCTGCTTTAACGCACTCTCAGACAATGGCATTTATATAACATTCGAAAACACCAGCCCTCTCACCGAAAAAGGCATAACACTTGGCAAGTCAAGATGGGTTGACTTCCAGGTTGCCAGCGGCAAGGACAGGGAAGCGGCCTTAAAACACATGGAAAGATTCAACAGGGAATACTTCCCGTTAACCATCCCCGAGCATCTTGAGCTTTACAGCCAATGCGGTTTTAAAACCGTGGAATTATTCTGGTTTTCCTATATGCAGGCGGGATTCTACTGTCTGAAAAACTGAAATCTGGAAGAAAAAAAAATAAATTCATATTAGCCTCTTATCTCCGGTTATTCCGCCAAAAATAGAAGTTAAAAAGTTGAAATTCCTGCAATAATGTAATATTGACAGCCAATCTTTGCAAGTTGAGATAAAAAAAGCAAAATTCATAAAATTAGGATTGACAAAAAAGTGCATTGATATTATATCAGTTAATTGTAAAAATATTTTATAATTATTTATGATTTACTGACATTTATATAAAATGTCATTTTATGATTATTGAATAAAATCATAAAGTGATAGATAATTATTAAACAAGCAGGCAATCCCGGCAAAATCCGCTTCTTGTGCGTTTTTTAAATTATTTTAATTTTTTAATTAACGAAAAAGTTTCAATAATTATACCGGCGATTGTCTAGATTGTTGGTATATGCCTTAAAAGTCGATTTTGTAACCGGCAGAAATACCAATTATCCGGATTTATCGGGATAATTGGCTTCCGGTAAAAAGCAGACAAAATCGCTGCTTTTAAGCATATAAATTTTTACTTTTACTTTCAAAATTTTATAAGGAGAAAACAAGATGAAGTTAATGAAAAAAATCCTGGTATTGGCAGGAGTTTTATTTAATTTCCAGTTTGCGTGGTCAAGTGAAGCCAATTTACTTGTCCCAAATCTGAATGCACAGCAAAACCTGTGGCTTGCCCTGGGTTTTGTAATATGTATTCTCGGTATGGCTTTCGGCCTTTACCAGTTTATCAAGGTCAGGAACCAGAAAACCCACAAATCGATGGCCGATGTGGGCAAGATTATTTTTGAAACCTGCAAATCCTATCTTATCCAGCAGGGAAAATTCCTTATCATACTCGAACTGTTCATTGGTGCATGTATCGCCGTTTATTTCGGTTTTCTTTCACCGATTGAAAGCGGATTCGGGGTCGTGGGGAACGTACTGTTCATTCTGCTGTGGTCAGTCATAGGTATCCTCGGTTCATACGGCGTTGCATGGTTTGGCATCAGGATAAACACAATTGCGAACAACAGAATGTCATTCGTGGCACTTGAGAAAAAGCCTCTCAAACTTCTCGATATCCCTTTGAGAAGCGGTATGTCAATCGGCGTTCTTCTCGTTTGTGTAGAATTATTCGTAATGCTTTTTATCCTCGTTGTGATTCCCAGGGACATCGCGGGTCCGTGTTTCATCGGATTTGCAATTGGTGAATCCCTCGGCGCATCTGCATTGAGGATCGCCGGCGGTATATTCACAAAAATCGCCGACTTAGGATCCGACCTCATGATAATTGTTTTCAGGATCAAGGAAGACGATCCGAGAAACCCCGGCGTTATCGCTGATTGTACC
>JBJKSS010000366.1:0-4732 GCA_046703745.1 Spirochaetota bacterium | reverse complement strand
GCATTATTGTTCTCCATAATATTTTTTTGGAAACAAGGGGTTGCAACCCCTTGTTTCCAATATAGATTGAGCCTGCAGCTTATGATGACTCACTTTGTATTTAATATTCACCTGCGGTTTTTCAAATACAATTCCATTGGAAAAGATTTCCCGTGCCCTGGATAGACGGTTCTTATTTCCATTTCTCCAAGCTTTTTAATGCTCTCCTTCATGCAGTCAGCATTCTCCACCAGGGGCGTAACCGAAGGCTTTTTCATCACGCCGAGAATGTCGCCGCAAAACAGGCCGCCGTCAGCGGTGAGAATCCCTATCGAGCCATTCGTGTGCCCGGGCAGGAGAATGATTTTTGCGTCGAAGCCGTATTCTGCAAGATTGAAATTTTCATCGATTAAAATATCCGGTTTGAATCTTTCAAAAGCGGCATTCATTGCTTTAAGTTTTGCCTTTGTAAATCCCATGAAAAACATGATGATCCTGACAAGTACGGAATTAATTTTCCTCGTTCTCATGTTCCCAAACTCGGCCATTTCCGCATCATCCTTATGAATGGCAATCTTTACGCCGTATTTTTTCTTTAAATAGGCGCCGTTGCCCGTATGATCCGGATCGCCGTGTGTTATAATAACCAGCATGAAGTTCCCCTGTTTGCAGCCGGCATCTTCAAGCGCCTTGTCGAGCCTTGCCCTGATTGCGGGCAGATCCCCGTCGAATACGGTTGTTCCTCCGGTATCGATCAGGATGAATCCTTTGGCGGTTTTTACAAGGTAGCAATTCACTGCTCCAAGGTTTATTGTTTTTATTTCCTGGCTCATGTTTTTCTCCATATTATTACTTTAAAAATTCCTTCATCAGGAATGGTTTCCCATGTCCCGGATAAACGGTTTTTATATTCATCCTTTTCAGCTTTTCGATGCTTTTATAAAGCTCGTTAAAATTATCTGCGAATGGCAACATACCGGGTTTCTTTCGATTATTCAAAATGTCACCGCAGAAAAGATCCCCGCCATTTGTCAGAATGCCTATCGAGCCCTTTGAGTGCCCCGGTATATGGATGATTCGACCCTCAAAACCATAGACAGAAAGATCGAGCCCTTCTTCCAGATAAACATCCGGCTTGAACTTCACGAATCCCTTGACCATTTTTTTTAATAAAGGTTTCAGGAAAAACCAGAAAATATTGCTCATTATCTTTGCACGGGTATTTTTGTATTCCGCTTTAATTTTCAGATCATCGATTTCAATGATGTATTCATCCAACCTGTGCATTGCAATTTTAGCGCCGAATTTTTCCCTTGCATAAAAAGCATTCCCCGTATGATCGAGATGGGCGTGGGTGATGATAACGAGCTTGAGGCTTCCCGGAACGCAGCCGGACTTTTCAAGCTCATCAAAGAGCCTTTGATGTTTTCCCGGGAAGCCTGTATCAATAAGGATGAAATTCAAGCCGCTTTTCAAAAGGTAACAATTTATGCCGCCCAAATCAATCGCTGTAATTTCAGTTTCCATTTCGGCCCCCAAACTAAGTCAAAAATACCAGAAAATTATCAGAATACAAATAGGGATTTTATCCCAATTTTATGATTTTCAGGGTTGCAGCCTGTTTTCCCTGATAAGATTGAGAAGCTCGATTTTGTTGCTCACTCCGGTTTTTTCATAGATGTTGTAAATGTGGTTGTTTATGGTTTTGAATGAACGCCCCAGTTTTCCGCTTATCTCCTTGATGGAAAGACCGCTAAGAACGTATTCTATCACCTCCCTCTCGCGGCTCGTGATCGAATATTTGTCCATGAAATTGGGACTCACCTCGATTTTATCCATTATGGACGGCGTTTCAATGAAAAAATATTTTGCGGCAAAAATTATGCTTATAATATTGATTAAAAGATAAAAGATGTTGCGGGAAAGCATAATGACAAAAGTTTCCCTGTTAAAAACAATTATTAATGTCTGGATGGGTATGAAAACGATTATGATCAGCGCCATGATTTTCAGAGCCCTTTTCAAATCGGCATTTGAAATATTTTTCAGATTCAGTGCAATAAAAATGCTGTAGGTGATAAAAGTTATAAAAAGTGAAAGCAGGATAATGGAAAAAAATATCATCATTTCAGGAGGAATCGGAATACCCCTTACCGTACCACCGCGGAAGATTATGGATATGACCGAAAGCAGGATGAAAAGACACGGGAAGAACGCAAAAATTTTATTAATAGTTTTAAACGGCCGGCCCGTTATTCCCATGGAAAACAACGTAAAAGTGTAGTTGATAAAAAAAATAAAAACTTCAAACAGTAAAAAGGGCACAACTTGCAGGAGATTATATGAACCCGAATTTTTATAAAACGACAGATAGCTGTAGACTGTTGTTGTTGCAACAGTGAATGTAGTCGCGAAAATGAACAAGGCATAATAGCCGATTGTCTTAATCCTGTATTTCAGATAAAGAAGGAGCCCGAGCAAGGCAGTTGCCGCTCCGGAAAACAGGGTTATAGCATGGATCAGTATATCAACAGATTTCATCAAATCATATTAACATATTACAAAATTGATTTAAAGGATTTTATGAGAATGAATGCGGAGGCGTCCCGATCCCTCGCTGCATGCTTCTCGGTTCAAAAATGTCAATATTTTTTCAACTCGGACTTCAAGTTAATATTCAGAATTTACATTATAACCAAAATAATGTAAAAAATAAATGCAAGAGGTTTATGTGGATAAAGACGAATCAACAAAATTGGGCCCGGAGCTTACGAAGCTGTTATTTATCGTTCTGCTTGGCGGCATTACCCCTTTTCTGGATACAACAATTGTAAATGTGGCGATTGATACACTTATTAAAAAGCTTGGTTCACCTGTGTCCATGGTTCAATGGGTCAGCACAGGTTATTTGCTTTCGTTGTCAATGGCGATACCTCTGACCGGATGGGGCGCAAAACGATTTGGCAGCAAGCAAATATGGCTCTTCGGGTTGACACTTTTCATGTCCGGTTCGATCCTGTCCGGGGCAGCCTGGAACATACAAAGCCTCATACTTTTTAGAATATTCCAGGGATTCGGTGCGGGCCTGATGCAGCCCACTATGACGACCTTGCTGGTTCAGGCGGCAAGAAAGGAAAAACGGGTAAATTTATTTATTGCAATCTCGAATTTTGCCGTTGTAATACCGATATTCGGCCCATTAATCGGGGGACTTATAATAAACAATTTGAGCTGGCGCTGGATATTCTTTGTTAATGTGCCCATTTGTCTGACAGCGCTGATATTGGCCGTTTTTGGCATTCCCTCTGCAAAGAAGAAAGAAAAAGACAAACTGGATCTCACCGGGTTATTCCTCCTTTCGCCTTCCCTTGCCATGATAATTTACAGTCTTGGCCAGGCCGGGCTCCAAACGAGCTTTAACCTTACGGATATATTTATCCTTGCTTCGGGCCTGCTGTTGTTCACGGGGTTCATGGCTCATTCCCTGCTGACCCGGGCCGAACCAATAATCGACCTGGGGTTGTTCCGCTCCAGATCATTCGGCATAGCGGCATCGCTCAGGTTTTTGTCCGGGCTCGCACTGTTCGGGGCGACTTTTCTTGTTCCACTTTACTATCAACAGGTGCGCGGCATGAGTCCCCTGTCAGCCGGGCTCCAACTTTCCCTTCAGGGGATCGGGGTCATTCTGATAAGATGGGTTGGAAAACCGATCGACCGCCTCGGCCCCAAGCGTTCCATATTGCTGGGAATGCTGCTTGTTTCGGCAGGCACCTTTGCTTTCACCCGTGCAGGTGTATTTGCAAGCCCCGTGCTGCTCGGATTATCACTGGTTATCCGCGGCATGGGATTGGGCACTGTAAACATAGCAATTTCTATTTCGGCTTACCAGGATTTAAAGCACGACGAAGTCCCGCATGCAAGCAGCGCAATAAGAATAATGCAGCAACTTGGAGGGTCATTCGGCGTGTCGACCCTTGCGGTTATCCTCGAGTCACAAATGTCCCATGCAGGGAAGGCCGATGCATTCAACCATACTTTCTGGTGGTCGATCGGGTTCTCCCTGGTTGCATTTTTATTGGCTTTTTTACTGCCGGGAAAATTACGCAAAACAAAGGTTACGCCGGATATGACAGAATAACATTTCAATTTTGCAGATTACAATCGATTTCCAGGAACGAATAATTATCATGCCTTGCGATTTCCTTCCTGCTGAATTCAACCGCACTTTCAAATAACGGGCCGTCGAATACGAATGTATGGTATTCCCCGTTTTCTCCGGCAGGGTCCACGCCGATGGAAGCCAGTTCATTTGCAAGATCAACTGTTATTTCCATTCCCAGATATTTTTCGCCCATTTTGGTGTTGTCGCAGGAAACGATTATTGCTCTGAACCCCGTATCAAGAAATTCCCTTACTTCTTCCATCCTGTCTTTTTTCCACAGGGGCTCGTAATAATCGATTTCTGTCATTTTGCAAACCTTGATTATCCAGTCGAGGTGCTCCTGCACGTCGATGTCACCGAATACGCCGCATCTTATGCCGCTTTTTTTAAGGTCATCGACTGTGGAAACAAACACGTTCTCATAGTCTTCCCATGAAGCCTGTTTCATGATCATTTCAATTTTCATTTTTTTCGATTGCTCCGAAAGCAGATTGCCGCTTAAGCCGTGGGACCTCGATTTGTCCGCTCTTTCCGACATCATTGTCAGAAGATATTTCACATCATACCCATTGTTAATTGCCCTGTATAAAG
>JBJKSS010000365.1:0-3546 GCA_046703745.1 Spirochaetota bacterium | reverse complement strand
TAGCAATTTTCATTCCCAGCTCATTCGCTTACCTGAGGAATTCATGATTTTTTGATACATGTGCCTGCCCTGTCTTTATAGCAAGTGTACCCGAAATAAAGCTTTTTTTAAAAGTTCCGGTTGTTATCAGTTTAACAAGCTCTTTTGCTACTTTTGCTGCCCCCATGCTGCCACAGACTGAAATTCCTGCCATGTATTTGCCGCCAAACGTGGAGGTAAGAAGATCAAAAATCGCGAATCTTTCCAGAAATCTTTTCATCTTCGCGTTCATTGATCCGGCATTAGTCGGGGAACTCCAGACAATGCCGTCGGCATTATAAATTATTTCTTTCAACTTTTCGAAATCATCCTGGATATGGCATTTGCCTTGGGTTATGCATTTTGAACAGCCGGTGCAAAACTGAATATCATATTGCGGCAGAAATATTTCTGTTACAAATGCACCTTCATTCTCAGCACCTTTTAATGCTTCTCTCACCAGTGCTGCAGTGTTGCCGTTTTTTTTTAGGACTGCTTATAATGCCAACAATGTTGATTTTTTTCATGTTTCCCATTTTTATATTCTCCTCTCTAGAAAATTATTCAGACGTTTGAATCTGTTATTTATTGTATTAATCGCAATTAATTCCCCCATGGGCAGAAAAATCAGTAACAATATCATTGCCTTAATCAATGAAATATTCTAAACTGATATTGTATTTTTTTATACCCACGGTTTATTAAGTATACCATCAGTATACTTAATTTTTTAAAATTTGTCAAGAGTGAGGAGAATAAATATTTGATGGGGAATTTGTCCAGGCGTGAAAGGGAAAAAAAGACAAGGGAAGCCGGGATAATAGAAGCAGCCGAAAAAGTATTCTCAAGGAAAAGTTTTGATGAAGCCTCGATGGATGAAATTGCAAAGGAGGCGCAGTTTACAAAAAGGACGCTGTATCAGTATTTCAAAAGCAAGGAAGACCTTTATTTTGCTCTTGCCCTGAAAATTTTTAAATCCCTTTATTCAACCTCGGTTGAAGCGATGAAACGGGGACAGAGCTCATTTGAAAAAATCAGGCTGTCTATGACCGCGCAATATCAATTTTTCAAGGATTTCCCGGATGCAACCCGGATCATGACCTACATAGGGTTCATCAAAAAGATCGACGAATCCGATCCGAGGCGTATCGAGTGGCTCAAATTCGACGGCGAAATGTTCAGTGGGTTTGCCTCGATTATCGAGGATGGTAAAAAAGACGGAAGCATCCGGCCCGATATTGATGCAGCGCAAACGGCTTATTCAATGGCTTTCCTTACGACAGGCTTTTTCCATCTGCTTTCGGAAACCGGCAGAACATTTACCGGGCATTTCGGTCTGAATATCGATGATTTTGTGAATAATTCGCTTGAACTGCTTCTGGATTCTATCAGGCCGAAATAAACCGGTAATTTTCCAAGCTCTGTCCCTGAAAATTATTTATTTAACATTTATCTCGCTGAATCCCGTGTATGGCACAAGTGCTTCGGGGATCACAACAGTTCCGTCTTCCTTCTGGAAATTTTCAAGGATGGATATTATTACCCTTGGCACTGCAACAGCGGTACCGTTGAGCATGAAAGCGAATTTTGTTTTCCCTTCCTTATCCCTGTATTTAATGTTCAATCTTCTGGACTGGTAATCCGTGCAGTTTGAAGTGGAAGTTATTTCCCCGTATTCTCCCTTGCCGGGCATCCATGCTTCAAGGTCATATTTTTTGTATGCAGGGTTGCCGAGGTCACCCGAGGCGATGTCAAGCACCCTGAAATTAAGGCCGAGGCTCGTGTATAATTCTTCCTCGATCGAACGGAGGTTTTCCAGCTCTTCATCCGCCCTGTCATCGGTTGTTATGACAAACATTTCAACCTTGCTGAACTGGTGCACCCTGTACAGGCCCTTCTGCGCCTTTCCGGCAGCTCCCGCCTCTGTCCTGAAACAATGGCTGAAACCGACCATTCTTACCGGGAGTTTCTCTACAGGGACAGTGCTGTCCATATAGAGCCCGCCGAGCGTGATCTCCGCTGTCCCAACGAGGCAGAGGTCGGAGTTTTGAATTGAATAGATGTTGGTCTCTGTCCCTCTCGGATTAAAACCAATTCCTTCAAGGATTTTGTCTCTCGCAAGGTCGGGCGTAATTAACGGCGTGAATCCTTTTTGAATGAGGATTTTCATCGCATAATTTATCAGTGCAAGCTCAAGCATCACGGCTTCATTCTTGAGATAGTAAAATTTCTGGCCGCTTACTTTGGCGGCAGTGTCGAAATCAATAATATCCAGAATTTTTGCAAGTTCCGTATGATCCTTCGGCTTAAAATTAAAGGCGGGCCTTGTCCCTATTTCCTTGATTGTTTTACTGTCATTTTCGGTCTGCGCAACAGGGGTTGCGGGGTGCGTGAGGTTCGGAATTTTCATTAATTCTTCGTTGTACTGACTGCTTATCTCATTTAATTTGCTTTCAATTTCGGCGATGTCGTTTTTCAAATTTTTGCCTTCTTCGATCAATTTTGCACGCTCATCGTCAGCAAGCTTCTGCTTCATCCTGCCCGCATTTTCGTTCCTCTTTTGCCTTAATGTATCGAGCTGCACCTGTAACTCGTTTTTTTTGTCATAAAGCTGCACAGTGAGCTCTGCGTCTGCCTTGACAAACCGCTTGTTTATATTCTCTTTTATCAGTTCAATGTTGTTTTTAATGAATTTTATGTCAAGCATTTTGAATTACCCCGCGTGTTTTTTAAATTTGATTTTTTATAGCATTATTCAATGAAAAATTCAAGAGATGCGTTGTGTCGTGTCATTATATCGGGGACAGAGCCGGCCTGGAGAATTTGCTCTGTCCCATTTATTATTTTCGGAGTGACGCGTGATAATTCCTGTAAATAATGTTTAATCCCCGCCATTAATCATTGACTTGTTTGTATTTATGTTATATTTACATAAACCATGCCCAGAATTAATGATCAAATCACAGTTGATATAAATTCCTTTGATAATCACGGCAGCGGCATTCACAAATCGCCCGGAATGGTTCTTTTTGTGCCGCGAAGCATTCCCGGGGACAGGGTTCTCGTAAGGATCGTCAAGTTTAAAAAAAAATACGGCTCTGCAGAGATTGTAAAAATAGTGAGCCCTTCGAAAAACCGCATTGATCCCCGTTGTGTGGATTTTTTAAAGGGGTGCGGCGGGTGCCATTGGCTCAACATGAAGTATTCCGAAGAATTATTCTGGAAGACCAAACTGACACGCGAGGGATTCAAAAACAAAACGGGTATGAACATGAAGGTGCTTCCCGTAACAGGAGCGGAAAAAACTTCAAGATACCGCAACAAGCTTTCTCTGCGGCATATTGACGGCAGGATCGGGCTGATGAAGGAGAATACAAGGCAGCTTGTAAGTTTTGAATACTGCTCGCAGGAGTTGGAATACAACCAGGACATTTATTCTCAAATCAGGAACATGAAACTTGACGGTTCGATAAGGCAGATACATGTGCGGTGCAATTCGTCCGGTGAATCCATGATCTGCTTTTATAC
>JBJKSS010000364.1:0-6200 GCA_046703745.1 Spirochaetota bacterium | reverse complement strand
AAACATGATGAAAGAAAATATCCGATGAAAAAATTTTTCTTTTGACATTTACCAGGTAATTGTTCCTGTTCCTGATTTCAATTTTACTTTCAAAAGGAAGGTTGTTTTTGATAAAATCGACAAGCTCTATTTTTGTCAAACCAGGTAACCCGATAAAAAAAGGATGATTTGAAAAACTCAATTTTTTTAAGGAAAAATTGACCGTGCAAATCATCCGTTTACAGCTATTGGGCCCTCTCGGACTTGAACCGAGGACCCGCGGATTATGAGTCCGCTGCTCTAACCAACTGAGCTAAAGGCCCGATCGCCACTATATACTATAACAATATTTTTTTGTCAATATTATAAATTAAAATTGCAGGGCATTTTTGGCATATTCTAAAAAGTTATTTCGAATTTTTGTTTAACTGAGTAAATGAATAAAAATTCATAAAAATCAGGGTTTTCCTGTATTTTAATTTTAAGCTATTAGTGTATATTCATCAGCAAATCTTAATAAATTGAAAAAAATGAACTAAAGATATGAATTCTTACTCTGAAGTTTTCTTGATTATTAATCGGTTTTCAGTGTAATTTAAACCCAATGCCACCAAGAGATAATTAATTTTTCAAAAATTATCTCATGAAACAAAATAATATTTTAGGAGAAAAAATCTATGAAAAAAACAAAATTCTTGCTGTTGAATATGATTTTAACGGCATGCCTGACTATGCTTATTATTGCCTGTTCCAATCCAGCGGGCAAAATCAGCAGTAAAAAGAAGAAAAAAACAAGTGCTGTAGCGGGTAATAATACTTACAAGTATGACATTACAACAGAAAAAGGCTTGATCGCAACGATCAATGACAGGCAAGAGTATAACAGGATTGTAAGTGAAGCCGTTCAAAGCCCGGCAGGCACGAATGCTATGAACAAATCTGTTATGGCAGCGGCAGACGGCTTGCTCGGGGATGTGGACAGTAACGGGCAAATCACCATAATAGATGCATTGCTGGTTGCCAGATATGTAACAGGGGATATCCCGGCCAATTTTAATTCAAGTGCTGCGGATGTTGATGGTAATGGTGCAATTGATATAAATGACGCAATGTTGATAGGGCAATACGTGGCAGGTTTAATAACCGAATTTCCGGTGAATAATCCCGGTCTCAATTTTGAATACACCAATTCGGGGGCAGCTGTTACCATTACAAAATACATTGGTACGGACACCGTTGTAAATATTCCTTCTTCAATTGATAACACACCGGTGGTAAAAATAGGCAATAATGCATTTACTGCTTGTACCGGACTTACCAGTATAACAATCCCTTCTAGTGTAACTTCTATTGGGACTTATGCATTTTCCAGCTGTACTGGCCTTACAAGTATAACCATTCCTTCAGGCGTGACTTCAATCGAAAATTCTGTATTTTATGGCTGTAGCGGGCTCACAAACATAACGATCCCTTCAGGTGTGAGTTCAATCGGAGATTCTGCCTTTGCTGGTTGTAACGGGCTCACAAACATAACGATCCCATCCACTGTTATGTATATCGGGAATTATGCATTTAGCAAATGTAATGGACTTGCAAATATGATAATCCCTTCAGATATTAAATTTATCGGAGATTTTACATTTAGTAACTGCTCCAACCTTACAAGTATAACAATTCTTTCAAGTAGTGTTACTTCAATAGGTGACGGCGCATTTTACAATTGTACTGGACTTTCAAGCATAACAATTCCATCAAGTGTTACTTCAATCGGGAGTATCGCATTTTACAATTGTATCAGTCTCAAAAATATAGAAATCCCTTCCAGTGTTACTTCAATTGGATATAAAACATTTAATGGATGTACTAATCTCCTGGATGTAATTATCCGGGCAGTAAGTCCCCCAACAGCAACATCCGGCTATACCTTTGAAGGTGAATATGGAACAGGCATGATGTTTGATACAACAAATCCATTATTAAAAATTTATGTACCTTCGGCTTCAGTGGATGCATATAAAACCGCGGAATATTGGTCGGAATATGCAGATTTGATGGTTGGGTATTGATATTATTATAAATGAAATAACAAGGTTGCAGGGTTTTAAATCCTGCAATCTGTTTTATACCTCTGATTACAGATTGTCAAATGATTTGCACAGATTAAAAATCCGGATAATTTACCACCTAGCGAAATGATTCATCGGGGCAGCCTATTATGTATCTGTGCCAACAATCTACTATTTGAAATAGCAAAATTTTACACCAATCAAAAAACTCAGCACTTTTCTTTTAAATTTGTTTTTAATAAAATATAAACCAAACGCATGCCATACTTGCAATAAAAATGATTGCTTTATTTTTTCTGACTGTGTTCAATAAATGGCAATTCAAGGAATTTTTCCCCAGGGGGTTATGTTATGAAGTCGGGACACTCCAGATTATTAATTCCAAAAAAAATGATAAACATGAATTTTTTTATTTTAACAGTCCTATCATTTGCGTTATTTGCCGTTTGCCAGTTTTTTTTATTGAAGGATGTTCCCCTGTTCATAAGTATATTTATTTTTATACTCCTTTTTTTCCCTTCGTTGGGAAACATTTATGATTGTGTGTTTTACATTAAATTTCTTGTCATTGGTCACAAAATTGCCGACTATAATCTGGAATGCGGCAAGAGCGGGCATTATCCGGCAGTTGCTTTCATAATACCCTCATACCATGAGCCGTTTGAAGTAGCCAGGATGACATTTGACAGCATAAGGGACATTGACTACAAGGGCAAAAAGGAAATAATAGTTGTCGATAATTCAAGGGACACGGATCATAACGACTTTATATTTTGGAAGAACTATGTTGAATCATACAATTCAAACAATGATTTTGAAAACATCAGCACCAAATTCATATATAACGATAAAAAGGAAGGTCTTAAGCCGGGCAACATGGATGAAGGCCAGAAATTCGTTGAGGATGCGGAGTTTGTCGCCATTCTGGATGTGGATTCGACATTGCCGTTGAGAAAAAATTTGATAGATAAATCCATAGCCGAGTTTACCGCAGATGAAAAACTGGGGTACATACAGTATCAGATGGTTGCGACTAACCATTATTTCAACCAGCTCACCCAGGCTATATCCGTGTCACAAAATTTCCTTCGTTTGAAAAGACATGCCAGCTCCTACGGGGGGTTTTCATTTTTTCTCGGACACAACGGTATATGGAAAAGATCCCTTCTGGATAAAACCGGCCCCTGGCTCGAATATTACAGGGGAAACATCATGATTACCGAAGACATATTAAAAACACTTTATGTTTATGAAAACGGTCATTATGGCAAATCAATGGCTGTCAGGACAGGTGAGTGGATACCAAGTTCCCTCAATGCACTTGAGAGCATGTGGATGAGATGGACATACGGGGGAATACAGGTGCTCTGGAAATATTTCCGCAAGATTTTCATTTTCAGGAATTTCAAGCTATCGGAAAAAGTGGATGAAATTCATCATTTCATTTCCATCTGGATGAATGCCCTGCTTTATCCCGTTTCCATAATTTTACTGATTTTCCTGCCCCAGTTAAATCTTAATGCGTTAATGCTGCTGTTATATTTCATACCCGCTTTCATACGCATGTACATAAGCTACAGGTATTCTGACAAAGACTTGAATGCCCCGCTTATAATTAAAATTTATTATCTGTATGCCGGTTTTTTCATAATAGATTCTTTTATTTTTTTCGTGATAATGAGATCGGTTTGCAATTTTCTGTTGGGAAAACCGCAGGGATGGAAGATCACGGCAAAGGCGGTTGAGGAAGTGCCATCATGGTTTTCCATTATACTTGCCAGACTCCCGATAATTCTGTTAAGTATTTTAATTATAATAATCGTAATTATTAAGTGGATCGTTATTTACAAGTATAATCCTGTTGCCCTTTTTAATTACTTCCCTATCATGTTCATATCATTCAATCTTCTGCTCTGTATTATTCTTTACGGCAGGGAAGGAAGGACAAAATCCAACCTGGCCGAACATGCAACCGTGGAATGCAAGATGAATTGATTATAGTAAAAACATTCCATTTGGCCGCCGAGTACTCAATTGATGTCACAAGCTTGCATTGTTAACCAATGTGGCCTTAGCTACAATTGAGGGCACGGCAGAAGGCGAAAAATGTTTTGTGAATCTTTCCTTCGTATCAATTGCAATACAAAAAATGCCCCCGATTTAATCGGGACTTTGCGGTTCAAATACTGTTCAAAGTCAATATTTTTTCAATTCGAAATTCAAGTTAATAATAATTGATTTAAGTTCATAAAATGCTATAAATATCCCCATCAAGCTTTTTTTCGGATAATTTTATAGATGAATAAGTTTTTAATTATTTTATTTTTCCTTATTTTTTCAAACAGTATTATGAATCCGTTGATAATAGACAAGGGGGATTTCGCAAAGGGCCCGCTTTATGGCAGGACGCAATACTTGGTTTATTCAATCTATTACAACATGCCGGGATTAAGCGCAAGAAGCGGCGACAGGTTCGGCATGGAATACCATTTGAATTTGAATTACACAAATGACATCGACCTTTATTTCAAACTTAACAGGGCAGGGACCGAATATGATACCAGGGTGATTCGTGATTATGAAGCCATCCAGGCAGAGCTGGGACTTTCATTTTTTATCACCAAATTCCTTCAGGTTGGTTTTGACTTCACGCTTAACGGTTATTACGGCGGGTTCCTTGATGCCGTGATCCAGGGTTATCATCAGGCTTTCGGCTTTCCAAACGGAGGCAGGGAATTGGTTCCCCAAAACCAGATGCATATAGATATTCAGAATGACAATAACGTCAAGCTTTATCTTGACAGACCGGCATTTTCATTCGGCGACACTGATCTTTGGTGCAAGTATACCTTTTTTGAGAGAAAATGGATCAGTCTTGCCGGGCTGGGCGCCCTGAAAATTCCAACTGGAAGGCTCGGAGGAATAACAGTTGCCGGTTCGGGCTATCCGGATATGGCTTTCGGCCTTTTGGCGGATTTCAGGCCTGTCTGGATTTTAAGCTTTTATCTACAGTCAGGGCTTGTCGTACCGTTTGACTCTATAATCAGGTATGATTCCAAACCTTATCCGATGTTCCAGGGACTCGCTGGCATAGAATTGAATCCTTTGAGCTTTTTTTCACTTATAGTCCAGTTCAACATTAAAACATCGCCTTTAAGCGGCTGGTACGTTGAAAAAGGCAATGAATATTATGAGCATGATTATCTGTCCAGGCCGCAGATAAATACACTCGTCGGCGTTGTTTTCAAATACAAAGGCTTCAGATGGCAATTTTATGTTGAGGAAGACTCTTTTACAAATGCAGGTGTAGATATTACCTTTAATTTGAGCTTTTCACATTATTTCAGGATAAAGAGACGTTAAATTCAGGCAAAAATTCGTATCCCGTCAGTTTTTCGGGGAAACAAGGGGTTGCAACTCCTTGTTTCCTGTAAAGTCGCCGGGTTTAACCCCAAAAAAACTGGCGGGATACAAAAATTCACAGAATTCCTTTGAATAAATTCGATTTTTATTATATATTTAATTATAAAATAATAAAGGTATATTTTTTGTATCTGCTTTTATTCTTTTTTGGCAATTATTTTTTATACGGCTTTTCCTTAATTATTGAGGGAAAGATTTTATATACTTAATTTTATGCTAATAATTTCTACCGGTTAATATTAAAACAATATTTACTTCTTTTAAAAGCATATTATCAATTTTGTGAAATAAAAGCTCTTACATTATATTTTTATTTTTAAATTTTTTATTAATCTATATTAAGGAGATACAATGGGTACATCAAAAAAAGCTACTATTGACGGTAATTTTGCAGCGGCTCACGTGGCATATGCGTTTTCAGAAGTTGCAGCAATTTATCCGATTACACCATCATCTACAATGGGTGAGTACTGTGATGCATGGGCCTCACAGGGACAAAAAAATATGTTCGGCGAGATCCTCGACGTTGCAGAAATGCAGTCTGAAGCAGGCGCCGCGGGTGCGGTGCACGGTGCTTTGTCAGGCGGATCCTTATCAACGACTTTTACCGCTTCACAGGGACTTCTGTTAATGATCCCCGACATGTTCAAGATTGCCGGGGAATTACTTCCTACGGTTTTCCATGTTTCTGCAAGATCGATTGCCACACAATCTCTTTCGATCTTCGGTGAC
>JBJKSS010000363.1:0-9480 GCA_046703745.1 Spirochaetota bacterium | reverse complement strand
CGTTGTGTGCCGTAACCTTACTGTCGGACTCGTTGACGTTGTTTGAAGAATTATCCAGTTTGTCAAGTTTTTCCTCAAGTTTGGCAAGCTCCTCTTTTTTGGCTGCCTCTTTTTTATTTTTGTCAATTATGATTTTTTTGTCGTTTAATATCTTCTCTGTGTCTTTTCCCCTGTTATCCGGCAGGGCATCGGACTTTGCGATCGTGTTGACAAGACTGATATTCAGAAATCTCAATTGTTCTTTTTTGACATTTAATTTCATAAAGGCAAGCATTGTCAAAAGCAGCAGATGAATAAACAATGAGACTATAACCGCAATAATAAGGCCTTGTTTACCAGTTTTGTTTCCCGGCCGATTCATCCCGACATCCATAATGATATTATACCGCATTTGCGGTCCTTGATACAAACTGTTTGGGTTTATTTACAAATGGATGTTCAATATTATGGAATCCTGATTATGCTGGAGTAAAAAGCAATATTGATGCTCACTTTTCGATGTTAAAATAATCCGTGGCCGTTCCTGATCAATTCTGACAGCCTGGATACAAATCTTGCGGCCGGTGCCCCATCGATTACATCATGGTCGATCAATATTGAAATTTCAAGGAATTCGCGGACTTTGATTTTTTTCTTTACCACTCCGGGTTTTTCGATGATTGAGCCGATTGCAAAACATAAAGGATGGATGCCAAACGGGATTATCCACCCGCTAATTTTTCTGATCATTCCAAGTGATGTGACGACAATTGTTCCCATGAGACTTTTCATCATGAATGGATTTGATAGAATGATTTTCCATATGAATAATCTCAAAAACCCGGGCATCCTGGAAAACATTTTTATGGGAATTCTTTTTCTGTTATTTTCAATGACATAACCCTTTTCATTTTTTATTTCAAATCTTTTGGCTTTCTCTATTTCAATATAAATTTCATCAATTGATTTGCTTTCAACGTTCCTTATGACCAGTGGAATTGGCACCGGCATTCCTTCAACTTTTTTTTCAACCACTACTGATATGTCGACACTGTCAAAAAGAACAAGTCCGTTTTTTCCCTTTCTCAAGGCATGGACCTGCTTGTGCTCAGAAGCCGCATGTGCGATGCATTTTAATATCCAGGATGTAAATGAAATTTTTCTTCCTGGCTCCGTCTTAATTTTCTTAAGTTTATTTCTCGATTCCGTAACATCAATTTCAATCAGTGCTTTGGCATGATGCTTTTGTAAACCGATTTTTCCGACATCGATTGTGAACAGTCTGCTTGAAGGGAATTTTATGATTGTGTGATTGTTTGACCCGTCCACTGCCTACTTCATTTTTGAAATAATGTTAAATTTTTCCTTTTGATTTCAAAAGCTCTATCTCGGCCTCGCTTTTTCTCAAATAAATGGGCTTCGGCGGTTCAAGGGCGGCTGCGCTTTCAATAAGGCTCTTTGAATAATCAACCAACTCCTTTGCCCCGAACCCGTTTTCAAACTGATACGAATAATCAAAATCTATGCTCGCCTTTTCCTTCAGTAATTTGAAGTCTCTGCCTGTAAAAATGATCTTTTTGTCTTTGAATCCGGCCGCTTTCGTGATTAATTCTCCGGGAGTGATATCCAGCATTTCATAGGACCCGTTTTCCTCTATGAATGCACAGTAAAATCTTTCTTTTTTCGCATCAATAACGGGAACCACAACGTCACTGCTGCATTCTCCGGAAAGATACTTATAAACATCGAAAACGGAAAACCCGAAACAGGCGGTCATTCTGCCGAATGAAAATCCCAGGGCCGCTGCTATGCCGATCCTTATCCCTGTGAATGAACCCGGGCCGCAGCACACCCCTATATAATTGGTTGCCGATTTGTCTTCGCCGATTGATTTGTAGAGCCGGTCAATCTCGGGAAGAAGGTTTTCTATGTGCTTTAAGCCCATATCCATATCGCAGTATGCGGTCTTACCACCGGACAGTAATCCGATTTTCAGATTATCCTGTGATGTGTCAAAAGCTAAAATATTCATCTTGTCCATAACACCTCGATCCTTCTTTTCCCGTCGACAATTGTCATGTTGATTTTAACCGCATTTGAAGGCATCAGTTCCCTGCCCCTGGAGGGCCACTCAATGAAACTTACTCCCTTCGAATAAACATAGTCTTCAAATCCGAGCTCGTATAATTCGAAAGGATCATTTATTCTGTAAAAATCAAAATGGTAAACAGGAAATCTTCCCGCGTATTCATTTACAAGGGTGAATGAAGGTGAAGGCATTGCTTCATCGACGCCGAGGCCTTTGGCCATTCCCCTGACCAGCACTGATTTACCCACGCCGAGCCCGCCTTCCACCAGGAAAATATCACCGGCAACGATTTTCCCGGCAAGATCCTGGCCGATAGAGAAAGTTTCCTTTTCAGAACCGGAAAAATAAATCATCACCATTTCCTGTTATTTTGAGAGAGAACGGATTATCTGGTTTTTTTCAAAACATCGGAGAGAACACCCTTGTCATCGAGTTCGGTGATCTTTCTTTTGACCTTGTCCAGCACCGATGCATCCTGCATAAAATCAGGTTTGTCGATAAACTGTATCTTGATTTCAGGATCCCCGATAGGCTTGTATTCTATTGAGAATTTTACTTCAAACCGGCAAATGTTTGCCCTGTTGTCCAGAAATATTGCACTGCCCTTATATATCTTGATATAATGTATATGGCTGTCAATCACTTCGAGTTTGTCTACATCGATTAATTTCATCTAGCTTGCCCTTCTGCCCCTTTTTTTTTCAATGGGCTCTTCTTTTTTTACCAACTTTTTGTAGATAAACCTTACCGCTTCCTGGGTAAAGACCCTTTTCCTGTTTGACATTGAAAAAAGCTTCTGGGACAAAAATACATCCTTGAACCTGTTGAGAAAATTATGAAGCTCATGTTCCTTCAAATCCGGGAAAAGTTTGATGATGTCATTTGTATAATAATCATCCTTGTTTTCACATTCGATAAAATAATCCGGATTGATCCTCGCTATTTTATCCATCGATTCTTCATTGATTATTGAATTATACATTTTGGAATATCTCTCCATCTCTGATAAAGAAATGAAAACTCCATTGCCGTAAAACCCGTTGCCCAGTATTCCGTTGGGGCAGTATCTGAATCCTCTAAATTCTGCTTCTTCAATAAATGTTAATTTTTTAGTCATATGATTTTAATCCTTTAATTTTCAATTAAACAGAAATTTAAAGACATGATTTACCATGTTAAATTATATAATAAATCATATTTTTTAATATTAAAAATTATTATTTTAAAATTTTTTACAATATTTTAATCAATACCTTAAATATTATTAATTTTATAGTATATACTATATAATCGCCTGAGATCGAAAATTCTATCGAAAATGTTGCATAATTTTTTAAATTTTTTTCCTAAAACTCAAAAAATTGCACAAATCTCATTTTTAAACAGGATTTTTCTGTTCTATTTTATAAATTCTCTTTAAATTGTACGCTGAACATATTATTGCCCATCGGGTTCTTACCTTTTCTAACCCGATTACATTAAATCCAATGAATCTTAAATTCTTTTTAATATGGCCGAATATTTTTTCTACTGTCGGCATCCTCCGGCTGTATATCATCCTGCCTTCTTCCGTTCTGATTTTATCATGCATGGATTTTACCGTTTTGTAATTTTCTATAATTGTGCTGCCTATGGAAAAAACCTTCTGCTTATTTTCATTTTTGATGCACTTCTTTTTATGTTTGCAATTATCGCAGATTGTTTGATTTTCAATCCCGAATCTATATCTATATTTGTCCTTTTTTAATAATATCAGATTTTTACCAGCAGGACAGCTTGCCTTTATTTCTTCACCAACCAATTCAACCTTGCAATCTCTGCTTCCCAATTTTTTCTTCTTTGAATAATCTTCATGAACTTCTTTATACAGTTTTTTATCCTGCTCATCCGCTATGTATGCATTGATTCCATTCTCTTCGCAGTGTAGCAGATTATCTATCGTGTTGTAGCCTGCATCAAATATCTGTGCAGCTTCTTTTGCGATTTCTTTTTTCGCTTCCGGTATATTTGATAGTGTTTTTTCTATCATGGGTTTAAGCATATTTTTGTCATTCCCATGGTTGGTTACCTCACAGCTTACTATCAGGCCGTTTTTCTCGTCAGCCGTTACCTGTGCATTGTATCCTTGTGAATATCCACCATTATTCATTTTCATGACCCGGCTGTCTTTGTCCGTTATGTTCTGTTTAATTTCTTCATTCAACGCATTGTGCATTTCTTTGGCATCTTTCAAAAAATCACCGATCTTTTCAATGTCCTTCCTGTACCTGTCTTCCTTATTTTTCCAGTAGGTTTTATCTTCTTCCCTGTCAGCCTCTTTTTGTTTCTCGATCGCCAAGTTTATTTTTTCTTTCAGGCTTTTTTCTCTTTTCCTGAAATCTTCAAGGGTTCCTGTAAACTTGCCTGAAGCATATGCCTTGAATTTACTTCCATCAGTTGCAAAGTTTTTATATTCCACATATCCCTCGTTATCCGCTATGTAAAGTACTTTGGTAAAAACTCCTGCTATTTCCATGTCATATTCGTTTATGAACCTTGATATCGTACTGTGATCAGGTGTTTCATTACCGCTTACGAATATGTATCTTTGATCATTCAAACATAACCTTGCGAGGTTCCTTGATGAAAATATTCCCTCAGATTGCCCGTAAAATATTATCGCAAGCATACTTTTCGGATTGTATTCATCAGGACCTCCAAGATCGCTATTTGTCCTTTTGGCAAAATCAGATAAATCCATTTCCCTGATAATATCAACCAGAAATCTTTCAAAGCTTCCCTTTGGAAAAACTTCAGCAGGATTGAATGTATGAAAAAATATTTGATCCGGATTGTATTCCCTGAATCTTTTATCAAATATTGGAAGCCTTCTTTCTTTTGATTCTTTTTTTATTGCTTTCTCATAATCATCATAGCCTTTTGAAAACTCATTTAATTCTTCATTCATACTTCAACTCCGTAAGCTAACTCTTTTTAACTTATTACTGGAATTTTGTAAATTCTATAAGGTTGTGCAACGGCTTCTATCGTTTTTTTTTAAAAAATTTATTCATACCCGGGCATATAGTTATAAACATACCTATTAATCAGATTTTTTTCCTTGAGAATCATCCTGACGAATTGTACCGTAACCTCGTACAGGTTTTCATGAATGGCATGTATCCTGATGATCTTCCCTATAACGCCGATTTTATAATGATTCAATTCGAATACCACCTTGACGAATTTGTCGTTTGATCTCAATTTGTTCACCATCATCAATAATCCGCCCGCTGACAGATTTTTAATGCTGCATGTAACGGTAAGACCTTCCTTGGGAATGTATTTTTTAACACTGCTGTTAACGACTGTCTCAACCGGAATAACATAGCCGGACAAATTGACGGGCACCCGCCTGTATTTCCTCTTTTGCGTTCTCGAAAGTCTTTCCGCGTGCCTTATGCTGTAGCGCTTGACTCCTATGTTGTCAAAACCGGTAACAGTGGTGTCGAAAGTATATCCGGCATCCTCGTCCCTCCAGAAATATACCTTTAAGTGCTCTCCGACAGAAAGTATCCTGGATTTTATTTTTTCAGACATTAATTCCACAACCATGCTTTCGTGCGTTATTCTTTTTATTACCGAATATATATACCCCTTTTCCCTTGCAAAAAGCACCATCTTCTGGTTTTCGTGAAGCAGGTGCGTTGATCTTATGCCCATGTTTTGCCTGGAGTTTTTTTCAATTTTCGCCTTGATTTCGAGCAAAACGGCACTTCTGGAATTTTTGTTTTCTTCGGGTGCCTTCCTGTCATTTTCTATGTCCCTCAGGCCGAGCTTTATAATATTGTCCAGTATCTTCGAGTTCGTATAGCAAATCAAAGGTTCCCGGACATCGTTTTTAACGGCAAGACCGAATAATATTTTCAGTTCATTATTTTCAAGTCCTATATTTCTGCCCAGAGAATTAAAATTGTGCCTTTTTAACAAATTGGAAGTTGTTAAATTGTATTTATTCTTCAAATAATAATATAAAACCAGAAGTGTAAAAATGGCAATTGTTATTACTGCGGTAATTATGATCCCGGTATTGTTTCTCGGTGCAAATGAATTATATCCGCCGGACTGATTATTTTTGTTAAGGAATTCCAATAAAACAAAAAAATTATCCATGCCTATGCCTCATTATTTATGTTCAATTCGCTTTTATAAAAGCCTCTCCTTTTATTTTTATCAGAATTTTTTTTATTTCCTCAAGATTGGGCACAAATTCATATTCAAGCAGGTCGCCGACCATTACAAAATCATTGCGCTGTATCGCCTCCATCAAATCCTTCAAGTGTGTTGTCAAGCTTTTGAAAAAATCATCAAAGGGAACCTCTTGTGTATTGTATTCATCAAGACTTATCACAAAATTTTCCTTGAACAGAACGAATATGCCTATGCATTCTTCGAGAATACCGGTAAGCGATTGTATGGTATTCATACCTTCCCGATCCTCACCGGTCTGGAACAAAATCGGTATATTCTGAAGCTTTGGTATCATGTCTTCAATGTTCTCAACGATTTCGCTCAGGTTGTTCAGAATGAATTCCCTGTCGGGAAGCCTGTAGGAATAGACAAGCCATTTTTTAATGTTCCTGATTTTCGTTTTTATGATATCCAGAAATATTAAAGATTGCCTTGTGCTTTCATCGTTGTTGAAAAAACCCGGCACATCCTTGCCCGAAATAAAATTCCTGAAGCAGTTGAGGTTTTCAAAAAAATCACTGACTTCCTGTTTTACGTATGCATCATTGGGATTATAAATTTTGATTATTTGCCTTAATCCCTCACTGATCCATTTCAGGGAATCATCCAGGTGATTTAAAATTTCATCGTTTTTTTTCTGAATGATCACGTTTTTAAGTATCGTGATAAAATTATCGATCTGATTCAGGGTGATCGTTGTTATGCCAAATACATCACCGGTTTCCACTCTGATATTTTGTATTTCGTCTATTTTTATTTCCATCAGTTTTTTTTCATCATCAAGGGAATATTCCCTGTTGTTTATGAAAACGCTTGTAATAAAATGCTTCGGATCGGATTTTTCGGCAAAGTCGCCGATCGCATTTATTATATCCAGTGAATTTTTTTCATTTTCCAGTTCAAATGAAGTTTTTTCATTATTGATAAATATTTCCATTGTTTCTCTTCCTGTTACTGCGGCTGCTTGTTCATATTATCAAATTTTTTCTTGCTTTCTTCAAGGTCGTTGGACGCTTTTTCCATCTGGTAAAATTCCTTTTTCAATTTTTTTTCATCTTCCGTGAGTTTGTCCTGATAAGCCTTCTTGTCTTTTTCAATTGAGGCTATCTGATCCTTGAATTCCTTCGATTTCAAATCGAAAAAGCCGCCGTCCCTTTCCGTGTACATTTTCAGCAGTTTCTCTATCTGGAACGCGGCTCCGTTGTCTACCAGATAATCACCGTCCGTATCCATGCCGAACAGCTCCTTTACGCCCTTTGGATATTTTTCAACTTCTTCCAGGAATTTGTTTTCATTTACTTCGAGAACGCCCTTGAGCTTTGTTTTATCCATCACTCCGAAACCTTCCGAATTTGTGGATATTCCGATCTGGGCGAGAAGGGACAATTCATCACCATAAGATGTCGGATAAGGATTCATCATTATGATTCTCAGTTTTGAAATGAGATTGGTAAGCCCGAAATCTCCGGCAAAGCTGCCGGTCTTGCCTTCATCATTATAATTTGAATCGGTTTCCTTGTTTGCCTGTTTAATAAGCTCGTTGAAATCCGAAAGAAAATCCGTAATGGCCTTGACGATATTTTCGTAATCCCTGTCGATCTTGAGGGTTTCTTCCTTATTGGTTTTGTCCAGTATGTAAAGGGTCAGCCCCTTGATTAAATCCGTGATCGTATTTGTGTCCCGCTTAACCTCTATGCCGTTGAATGTAAAGTCGGCATCATGCGGTTCGGAAAGCTCATGTTTGAACCTCATTTTCATTTCCGAGCCCTCGTCGTAAAACCTTATTTTGCCGACTTCGAGCCTTTTGTATGTATTGCCGTTTTTGAAAATAACGGCCTGTATTGTTTCAGCTTTATTCAGCAGTTTGTTGACATCAAATTTGTATGTTTTAAAATCCGGGGCCAGGTTTAATTCATCAAGATCAATGGTTCTTTTGTCGGTAACCAGGGACAAAAAGTGATTATCCGTTACAACTTTGGGTTTTTCCGGCTTTTTATACGGCAGGATATTCACCTTTGTCCCTTCTCCCTCAACCTGTATGTCGAACAGATTCAGGTCCCCGCTTTTTTCAAAATTTGGTCCTGTAGGATTTAACTCTTCCGGGGTGCTGTTTTGATCAAGAGTATCGAGTTTTAACTCGGCTTCCATAATCAATCTATCCTTGTAGGGTATGGTTTCCGGCAGGCTGAATTTGTAATCCTGCATTCTTCCTACAACCAGCATGCTGCCGTTAAACTGGATATCCCTTTTTATATCCGAAATATTTGAAATGCCGGACCTGTCAATTGAAAAATTTTTATCGTATGACTGGACATCTTCAAAAAAATCCATTTCCTTAAAAATTTTCTTTGTCCTGTCGTCGGTAAAATTGATGAAATTTTTTCCGCCGGTTTTTGCCGCTTCCAGTACGAATACTTCGGTTCGCGGTGTGTCCCAGGTTATGGAAGTTTTCAGGATGTTCCCGTAATCTTCCCTGATTTTTTCTGCGAATGACTCGACATTGCCTCCGCTGAATGAAACTTTCGCCTTGTCATCTCCTATTTGAAAGTTGTATTCACCCGGAGGTATTTTAAAATTTTTTTCAAGCGGCTTGCTGGCTATTATATGACTTGATGCCGTAGAATTTATTTTTATCTTGTATTCCCCGACATTAACATTTTTCATTGCCGTTGCCGTGAATGCATTTTCGTTGCTTGACTTGCATATCTTCCTGTCAAATGGTGAATCCATATCGTACAGTTTTTGTGCCTTGTCCTGCAGGGATAATGCCTTTGACTTGATTTCATTCCATATTTTTATTTTACTCTTGATATCATCGATTGATTTGTCAATGGCGGTAAGCTTTTCCTTCTTTTTATTCATTATTTTGTTGATGGTGCTTTCCGCATTAAATTTGTCGGATCCTCCCGGCGGAATAAATATCCCGCTTGTGTCTTCACCGGTTAATAGTGTCAGAGAAAAAAAGATAATAATAAATACAATAAAACGTTTATCAGCCATTAATTATAATTATAACCGGGTTACGCTTTTGTGTCAAACAAGACCCCTATTGCTTCCTTTAAATGGGCATCGAGATTCTGTAATTCAACGCATGGTATTTCCCGTAAGACCTTGTTGGTATTTTTGTCAATTATTGTGATAATAACCCTGTTGATTTCCTTGTTGACCCTTAATTCTACAAC
>JBJKSS010000362.1:0-7267 GCA_046703745.1 Spirochaetota bacterium | reverse complement strand
GGATAAAGGAAAATCATTAAGCACAGGTGCAAGATTGAAGAATTCATCGCTTTCAAACCTGCCGAGCCTCATTTTAATGGACAGAGGAATGAAGGTTTGAGAAAAAACATGATCCAGGAATTTTCTTATTTTATCTGGATACGGCAATAGCCCCGAACCCCTGCATTTATTGGCGACCATAGGATATGGACAGCCGCGGTTCCAGTTTATTTCTTTATAGCCATAATCCATGAGCCTTTTTGACAAGGCTGCAAATTCAACCGGATCATTGCTTAATATCTGCGGTATCAAATTTATATTTTTATTGTTTTCCGGAATGAGATCCTTGAAGCGGTTTTTGTTTTTTATGCTTTTTACAGACAGGATAAACGGAGCCATTGCAAAATCAAAACCCTTGAAATATTTAAAATAAACATTCCTGAATATATGATTTGTAACTCCGTGCAGGGGAGCAAAATATAAAACCGGTTTCATTCTGTATTGTTCCGATGTTTTTGTTGCTGACAATTGAAGTGTATAATTCAATTTGGACAATAAGTAAACATTTTTTTTATTTGGAAGCCTGACCCGCTTCTGTCATTTCGAGTCCGGCTGCTCAAATATATTAAATTATGATTATTTCAATTGTAATTTAAAGTCAATTCTAAAAATTAGCTGATACTTCTCTAGTGCAATATTTTAATATTTGAGCAGCCGGGCGAGAAATCTTTTTATTACAGTATGATCAAAAGATTTCTCAGGCTTTCAGTCTTCGAAATGACAAAAGGTGCCGAGTCATTCAACGATTGATGACTCGAGTCATGTTTGAAGAGAGGGGGACTTCGGAAGTACCCCGAAAATTTTTATCGGTCATCTCGATACGCGCTGCTACTCGATGACCTGATGGGGTGAAATATCCTCTCAAGAGTTCTAAAATAAAGCAAGGTCGTCAAGTGTTCTAACGGAGAATTACGGATCGAGGCACTGGATAATTGCTCTTTTAGAGGTCACTGACCAATTGAGGGCAGTTTTAAAATTTTTGCTATTTAAGTTCTAAAAAACCTTCAGAAATAAAAATATTGACGAATATTCAAACATCTGATACTATTGTTTGAATATTTTAAGAGGGTAAAAAAAATGGAAACAGTAGATAAAAATGATAAAAAAGAAGAAATATTAAAAGCATCATATTATTGCTTTTCTCAATATGGGTATGAAAAAACAACCATGGAAGATATTGGGAAAATAGCCGGTCTTAACAAGACTTCGCTCTATTACTACTATAAAAATAAAGAGTTGATTTACCTTGAAACCATTTCAAAGGAGGCAGATAGTTTTATTGCCGAATTAAATGAAAAAATATTAAAAATTGATGATTGCAACAGCAAAATTATTTTTTATCTTTCCGAACGTTTCAGGTTTTTCAAGGAAAAATCCATTCTTTTCAAACTTCCAATGCAAAGTAATTCAGAGATATTGAATGTTTGCAATAAAATGTCATCCATCCTGAATGATAAAGAAATAAATTTTTTCTGTAAAATGATTGAAGGATATACGAAGAACGGTATCTTGAAACAGGTTCCATGCGAAATGATGGCCCAGGCTTTTATATCTTTTTCGAATGGATTAAAAATAAAAAATATAAAATATTCATCCGTATTAAACATACCTGAGATCGATTATGAGAGTCTGAAAAGAGATGTTGATTTTTATGTTCCATTAATCATGGATGGATTTTTAAAAAAATAAATTAAAACAAGAAGGAGTTTTTATGAAGATGTCTACATTACAAAAATTGGGAGGGTTTTCTATTATAACTGGAGCAATACTGCTTGCGATCTGGACAATCTGTTTTTCATTCATCCTGCCTGTAAATGAACGTTTCAGGGACTATTCCCTGATGATACTGAATCCCAACTGGAATTGGATTATATTGATTTCTTTTTTTGGAATTATTTTCTTAATTTTCGGATTTATTTCTGCCTACGCCAGGATGTATGAAAAAAGCGGAATCATTGGACTGTTGGGCTTTATTTTCCTTATTCTTGCTTATATTTTTCAGCTGGCCCATATTACATGGGAATTATTTATTTTTCCTGTTTTAGCCGGCAATTCATCTACGCTTTTTATGATGAAGGAAAACATCCTTAATTCAACACTGCAGGATAAAGTATTCAGCTTGACAGGCGATGTCTCGATTTTAACAGGGATTGTTCTTTTTTTTATCTCCATCTTGAAAAGCAGGATATTTTCGATGCTTTCAGGAATGCTTTTCATAATCGGTGCCGTTTTATATGCCGTAGGTCCTTTTATAAATATTTATATTGGAATTATAGGTGTTATAATATTTGCAACAGGCTGTATGCTTATAGGTTTAAGAATGTTTTCAATAAAAACAGGGACTGTGGTGCTATGAATCGACAAAGGATTCAAGCATAAATTTTTTCATGGCATGGCTCGCAAAAGACACAATATCAGAATTATTTACCGCCGGTGTAAATGCCGGCGGTTTTTTCTAAGGGCATTAGATTTTCTTCATTCTTTTTTGAATATCAAGTGCCATAGAATAATGAAAATCAATCCCACAAAAGCAAGCCATGCAAACAGGTCGCCGATTATCGAATAAACCGTTGTCGTTCCTTTTACCGGGACGTATGAAACCATCACGTTGTCATTCTTGCTGTTTGTGAAAAAATCAAGTTTTGAAAGCGTGTTGCCCTGATAGTCATACGATGCGGATAAACCGAGAGCAGTCTGGCGCACAATGGAATATCCGTTTTCAACGGCTCGTATCCCGGCCTGGTAAGTATTGTACGGATCGATCGCCTTCCAGTCTTTGGAGGGACAGAGGACGATGTCCGCGCCTTTGAGTTTGCGTGTATAATAGGGGAATGCAACTTCAAAGCAGTTCAGCGTGCTTATCATGCCGAATCCGGTTTTGTAGCAGAGAGGCGGTACCAGCCCTTTTTCCGTGACCTTGGCGTCCCAGCCTGGAATATTTATGAATTTATGATAATCCTCGATCAATTTTCCGTCCGGATCAAACGTGATGATCCGGTTTGCGGCGGGTTTTTCTTGTTTGTTCACATCGACCGACCAGAGGCCGACCTGGAAATATATATTGTATTTTTTTGAGAATGCCGAGCATGCGGCAAGAAAATCGTTTACATCATCATTCAACAGGTATGTGCTGACTTCCGCCCATGAAATTATTTTTGCACCGGCGATTGCCTGCTTTTCGGATTCGGGGAATATGCTGTAGCTGAATTTTTTCCACTCGCTGCGAATTAATTCAACGTCTTCTTCATTCGCTGCGATACCTTTTATAAGGCCTCGCATCATCGGTTTATATTTGTTTTTGTAAATATCCGAGTTGACGAAATTTTCTATTTCAGCATTATACATCGTTACGATTTTAACAGTTTCGGCTTTCGGATGGAAAATATTGATCCTCACCGAGCCGTAAATAAAGACAGCCAGGAATACTGCGAGATATATTGCAACAGGTTTTATTTTTTTGATTTCAAATTTATTATCGATGATCCAGTTCAAGACAGATGCGAACCAGTACACCATGAATGTAATTCCCCAGATGCCGGTGACGCTTACAAGCTGGAGCAGGTATTTGTTTTCAAACTGGGTGTTGGCAATAGTGCCCCATGTGCCGTATGGATTCAACAGCACGGAAAAATATTCCAGTATCACAAAAAGAAGCGGCAATATCAATGTACCGAGAAACCCCTTGAATCTATTGTGTATAAGTCTGTCGACAATATAGGGAATGAAAAAATAAACCGTAAATCCGAATGAGAGGAGCAGGTAAAATACCGGTTCAAGCGGTATCATTTCATACCATGAGATGCAGAATGCGATCAATGAAACCAGTATGCCTGCAGGAATGCCGATGTATGCCTTTTGTCCCCTTAAGAACCTTATGATGAAAAAAGGTGCGAGCCACGCAGCAACAGGAATTATGAACCTGCCGTCAGCAAAAATTTTTAGAATGAAATATATGATCAGATAAATAAAATTAAACATTTGATCCTCCTTTTTAATATTTAAAAATCCCATCCGAAGATGAACCCGATGTTTTCGGGCATGAAATACCAGTCCTCGTATTCCCTGTTCTGATAATAAACATTTCCAATCGTCTCCATTGTGAATCTTCTCTCATTAATGAACCTGGAATAAATAATGAGTTTGAAATTATCCGGCAGCATGAATATGAGAAGGGGCCTCAATGAGACCTTGATAAAATCGCTGCCCCAGCCCTTTTTTTTCATCGTGGAGTCGTTGAAGTGGGTGATGTCGAAACCGACTACAGTCTGCAGCAAGGGGAAGATTGAGAAGCGCCTGTTGGCGAATTTTCTGAAAGAGCCCATCGTGGTTTTATCCTCGATCACCGGGAAGATATAGCCAAACTCTGAAGTAAAGCTGAATTTCCAGCCGCTTGTTTCATTTTTAACATTAAGATAGATATAAGGCTGGTTCTGGTCGATATTTATCACCCCCTGGTAGCAGATATCAACCGATGCGGTGAGGATTATATGCGTCCATCTTTTTCTCACCGGCCCCCCGCCGGGTAAAGCCGAAAAATCCATCTGCAAACCGTTTACGAAATCGGCTTGCAAAACCGGCCCCAGCAAAGGAGTGCTCAAATATCCGTCTTTTGTACTTAAACCAAGGCCGATGAGAAGGGGACTTCCATCATCCGCCCAGAGCCATTCCCAGCCCGTGCTCATTTTTATGCTTAGTGAAGAATAATAGAAGGGCACGGGTGAAATTGTGAATTTTAGTCCGCCTCCCGCTTCCATCCAGTTGAATTCCCAGTTGAAATCGAAGGACATGCTGTTATCGGACAGTAATGGCAGGGTTGACTCGAAAAACGGTGTGGTAATGGAGAAATTCCCGTAAAAACCGGTGTCAATATTTCCCCACAGATTTGTTTCGATTGTGCCCTTGTTGTCCGCATCATGATACTTGCCGTTTGTAAAATTTCTCGTCGAATATCCGAGGTCCCCGGTATGGTCGTTTTTCTTTCCCTGCCATATGTCATAATAATAAAAGAATACGAAATTAATGCTTCCCGAGAAAAAAGCTTTGCTTTTGTTGTCTTCACGGTACTTGTCGATTTTTTTTACCGCACTTTTTATTTTTTCATTTTTTATCCAGTAATACTCGTCACCGGATTGATCCTGGGAAAATAAAAGAAATGAAATTGAAAAAAATAAAAATATTGCCAGAATGCTTTTCAAATTTTTCTCCTGAAAAAATCATATTTGATTCGAATCATTGTGATTATATGTGGATTAGGGAAAAACTTCAATACAACCCGGGGTGGATTTTGCTATAACTTTGGATGGATTTTCTAGATTTTACTGTTGATTATCCGGCTTGTAAGGGCCATTCTGCTGTCAACTTTGACTTTTTTGAATATGTTGTTGAGATGTGTCTTCACCGTTCCCACGGAAATGAACAGTTTGTCTGAAATTTCCTTGTTGCTGCTGCCGTTTATGACCAGCCGGATTATTTCTGTTTCACGTTCAGACAAGTTGTTTTGCCTGATGAAATCTTCTGTGATCCTGACAGATTCATTCAAACGGGGACTTGAAATAATGATCCTTGCGCCTATGATTATGCAGTAAATGTTGTAGAAAACGTAGAAAATCGACATGAAATAGATTTTATCTGGAAGAATTTTCCAATGAAAGGAGAACCTGCCCACCAATACATCGATTATGAGAAAGGGAAGAAAAACGATGAAGAGCATGAATCCTGTGATATAAAGTATTTTAAAATCCCTGCTTTTATCATTCAGAAAAATGAACATGAAGGAAAGTATTGTCAGCAATATTAGATAATAAAGCAGTAGCGCGATCTGGTTGTACCTTATGACCGGAATGTCCTTCCTGACAGCGAAAAACATTATGTTCTGGATTACGAACATTATGCCCAATAACAGAATAAAAGCCAGGCGTATTGCTTTGTATTCTTTCATCATCAATTTGAATATTGAGAGGAATAAAAAAAAGAATAAAAAATGCTCGGACAATATCAGTAAATACCTGATTGTTATGAAAAAAACCTCATTGAAATCCGGCGAGATATTTATCGTTTTATAAACATCGATTGTATGCAGCAGTATCATGAAGGCGAATGACGCCAGAGATAAAAAAAAGGTCAGATAGATTTTGTTTCTGTATTTTATGAATAACAGAAAGAAAATGCATAATGATGTGAATCCGAAGAGACAGATCACAAGCCAGATTAATAGTAAAATGTGCTGCATACTTTTTTATAAAGGATTTTATGAAGTAAATCAATATTTTTCGTGCTTAAAACTATTTCAATTGGATGTTTGTGTGACTGAGACACTCCGGAATGTGATATGACCGATTATCATTTCGAGTCCCGATAAAAATCGCGGCGAGAAATGACATAAAGGGGTGTCTGCTGAATATGCTATGAATTTAAAAAATCATTTTGATTTTGATTTTTTTTAAATCAATTATATATATAACAATTTTTATTAATTATCAAGTTATTATAAAATTGACCGGACCCGACCCGAAAAAATAATACGCACAAAACCGCAGGGCCAAAAAAATCGTTTTGCAGATATTGGGAATTATTATATAATTATCTGAAAGTTTGAAAAAATTTTGGAGGAAAAACACATGGAACAAAAAGTTGCGGTTGTAACCGGGGCATCGGGCGGCATAGGAGCTGAGCTCTGTAAAAAACTCGGAGCCGAAGGATGGTGCGTGGTGCTGGCGGCAAGACGTATTGAAGAGCTCGAAAAAACTGCTTCCCTGTCAGGCAGTGATACCCTTGTTGTAAAAACCGATGTAACCAAAAAAAACGAAGTCGAAAGACTGAAAGATGAAGCGATAAAAAAATTCGGCCACGTCGATGTCTGGGTGAATAACGCAGGCCGCGGCATCGGCAGGAAGGTAATGGATATAACCGAGGAAGACTTCGATGAAATGATGAGCGTAAACGCAAAATCGGTTTTATTCGGAATGCAGGCAATAGTCCCTCATTTCCAGGAAAGAGGCAAGGGGCACATAAACATTTCTTCGTTCCTCGGCAGGGTGCCTTTTGCAAGTTTCAGGTCGGCGTATAACGCGGCCAAGCATGCAGTGAATTCGCTTACTGCGAATCTGCGAACCGACTTGAGGCGCACCCACCCCGGGATAAAAGTTTCCCTTGTCATGCCGGGGGTCGTGCTCACCGATTTTCCGAAGAATGCACTTTACGGCACACCACAGATGCCAGGAGGCAATAC
>JBJKSS010000361.1:0-7399 GCA_046703745.1 Spirochaetota bacterium | reverse complement strand
AAATTGATTTGAAGAAATACCTTTACGACAAAAATATTAATTTTGATTTTATGCTTTCCGACAGGGACGGCACAATAAATTTTTTTACAAAGAAGATTAAATACGGGTCGGTACTGGATCTGAATGAGCTTGAAATTACCGGCAGTATAATTAATAACCGCAAGGTAAACACCTTTTTGAAAGTTCCCGACGGATCGTATAATGATTTCAATGTCGAGTTGAATATTTCTCCGGACAGGAACATAACCTATTTAACAAGGAACGCTGTCCTGAAAAATATCGATCTTCCCGAATTCGATACCGCGCTTTTGAAATTTCTCGATGATTATTACGAAAACAGGAGCCTTAACCGGGACGTTGGTGCCGGTTTTGTAAATGATTATTATATCAGCGGCAGGGGCATCAAAAAACTGCAAACTGATACCGGCATAAACATCTATTCGACCTGCCTGTTCCTTCTCGCTTCGCAGATACTGCCGGAGTTGCATGATGAAAATATGGTGAATGATATTAAAAACAGCCTTCTTGCAAATTACAGAAGGGATATCCGGAATAATGATTTTTACGTTTTTGCCATGGCAGAATGCGGAGTGTTCCTTGATGAAATCAGGCCGGCTTTCCTTAGATCCTTGAACGGGACGCCGCGGTCCGTTTATTATTACAGGTATTATGCAAGGTACAATCTTAATTTTGCGGTGATCAAATCCGGGAATGAAGATAGCGGCGGCATGCAGACCGGCAGGCTCCTGCAGTTGTATTACAGGCTGGGCGGGGTTAATGTCGAGGATATGCCAGGGTTCGGGAAGGTTGATGACTGCATCCTGTTAAAATTGTATCTGCTGAAGAATATCGACAATAATTTTATCAACAGCCCGATTGATGTAAAATTTGAAAGCAAGAAACTGGAAAATTTCAATATCAGCCTTAAAAATAACGAGACTGTGTATAAGAAATATTATTTTCAATACAGCGGGCTCATCCCCGATAATAACAGGCTTTTCGATTTTATAATCGATAAATCGGGAGCGGGCAGTCTTTATTACCTTGCAAGGATAGAATACAAAAAAATTCCGGCGCCTGTTTCAAAAAGCGGTGAGCTTTCGATACGTTCTGAAATTCTGGACAATAAACAGGCAGCAATTAAAAAAAATAACCTTGTATTAAAGCAAAACAGCAATTACTATATGAATCTGTACATAAATTGCAGCAGGGATTTTGATGTTTTGTACCTTGTCCCTCTCAAATGCAACGGCTTGCAGATCGATTACGAAAATATTTCGTGTAACGGAAGGAAATGCGAATTGATTGACAATAGCGGTGTCAATATCAGGCTTGTGAATTTAAAACGCGGTCTCAATATTGTCAGGTACCAGATATTTGCAAAATTTGCCGGGAAATATACAATGTTCGGCAACACGGTATTTGATCCGGCCGATCTGGAAAATTATCTTGGTGAGGATCCCCTGGCTGCCCTGATCAGGTAACATTCATGATCTGGCCAGCAGATCTTTGGCTTTCTTGTAAATATTTTCCACTGTAAAGCCGAAATGCCTCACAACGTCTTCGCCCTTGCCTGAAATCCCCATTTCGTTAATGGTCAATGTCCTGCCCTTCAGACCGATGTATTTGTACCATGGAAGCTCCGCAGCCGCTTCAACCGCAAATCTTTTTTCAACACTTGCAGGAATCACCTCGTCCCTGTATCCTTCTTCCTGTTTGTCAAAAAGGAACATGCTGAACATGCTTACAACCCTTACAGAATAGCCTTCGTTTTCAAGCATCCCGGCGGCCCCAAGCGTCAGTGAAACCTCCGATCCTGTCGACAGCATGACAAGGTCTATCCTGTCTTCCTTTTCTTTTTTGATTATGTACCCGCCTTTTTTGGCATTGTTGTAATTTTCAAGAGAATTCCAGTCGAGGGTCGGCACCTTTTGTCGGCTTGTTACTATGGCTGACGGGTAAGAAGAATTTTTCAGGGCGATTTCCCAGGCGACCCTTACCTCGTACGGGTCGCAGGGGCGCATTACGTTCAGGTTTGGAATCATCCTCAGCATCGAGATATGCTCGACCGGCTGATGCGTGGGGCCGTCTTCACCGACATGGATTGAATCATGGGAGAAGATGTATACAACCGGTATTTGCATCATGGCCGACATTCTTATTGCTGGAAGCATGTATGTCATGAATGAAAGAAAAGTCCCCGCAATAGGAAGCATACCGCCGAACAAATAAAGACCGTTGACGATTGTGCCCATTGCATGTTCCCTTATGCCGTACTGGATATTGTATTTTGAAAAATTGTCCGGCGTTATCATTTCCCTGCCCTTTATGAAAGTCTCGGTCGAGCTTGCCAGGTCGGCGCTGCCAGAGACGACAAAGTCGATGTCATTCAGAATTGCATTGAGGATTTTATTCGTACTGGAGCGGGTCGCTTCCATTTGTCCTTTTTCGAATTCGGGAAGGTTTGCAAAGTTTGCTTTGGGGATTTCCCTTTTGAAATTTTTATCAAACAGGCTTTTAAGGTCAGGGAATTTCAACGACCATTCCCTGAAAAGCTCCTGCCATGATTCGTAATTTTCCTTCCAGGTTTTCTTCCTGCTGCTGAAATATTCTGTGGCATTTTTATCGACAAAGAAGCATTCATCCACGCCGAGAAGCTCCTTCGTGCATTGGCATTCATCCTTGCCCAGGGGTGCACCGTGGCATAATTTTGTACCCTGCTTGTTGGGCGAGCCTTTGCCTATTGTGGTGTTTGCAATGATAATGACCGGCTTGTTTTCCTGTTTCCTCGCTCTTTCCGCTTCGTCAAAGCCCTTCTTTAATTCTTCAAAATCATGACCGTTTATGTTCACAACATGCCATTCCATTGAACGGAATGCCATCTCTATGTTTTCTGTGAATGACAGGTCGGTGCTGCCTTCAATTGTTATTTTGTTTCTGTCGTAAATCAGAATGAGGTTGTTGAGCCTTAAATGACCGGCCAGGGAACACGCTTCATGGCTTACGCCTTCCATAAGATCGCCGTCACCCGCAAGGACAAATATCCTGTTGTTTATTATTTCATAATTTTCCCTGTTGAATTTTTGCGCATTTATTTTGGAAGCAATTGCCATTCCGACTGCATTGCCCACACCCTGGCCCAGCGGGCCGGTTGAAGTTTCAACGCCCTTGGTCCATCCGTATTCGGGATGCCCCGGGGTCAATGATTTGAATTGCCTGAAATTCCTGATATCATCAAGGGTAAGCCCGTATCCTGACAGGAACAGGAGCGAGTACAACAGCATTGAGCCGTGTCCCGCAGAAAGAACGAACCTGTCCCTGTTGAGCCAGTTGACGTCAGAGGGATTATGAATAAGCACTTCTCCGAACAGGTAACTTCCGATCTCGGCACAGCCCATTGGAAGTCCCGGATGGCCGGAACCCGCTTTTTCGATGGCATCGATACTTAAAGTTCTTATTGTTTTTGCACTGGCAATCAAGCCTGTTATATTCATTGTTTTCTCCGGTTTTTTTGAAACTGGCACTATTTAACCCCTATAACCAAAATACTCAAATAGTGTCACTTTAAATAATTATATTCTTAAAATTTTAAAAGACAACTAACTGGCGGATAATATCAAAAAAAACGGATAAATTCAATATATTGGAAAATAATTATTTGGCCCGGATTACCAAATTTTCCAAATATTCCATGCATTTTATTGACTTTTTTGGATTCTAAAAGTATAATAAATATCTTAACAAGTTATTTATTAACAATTGCATAAATTTTGTGTTTTTCAGGTGATTTCAAAGTTTTTATTCAACCTAAATTATTTATTAATTCTAATTTAGGTGATATAATATATGCTTAAAAGCCAGTTCCATTAAATTGATGATATTAGGTGGAATGGAGTAGCAAATTTAATATTAAAGAAATTAATGCCGGCGATTTAGCGGTCGCGGCAGATGAGTATAAAAGTTTAAAAGCTTTTTAATAAATTATTCATAGTCTAAGGGATTCAGATATGAACGTAAGAAAAAATTCGGATCAAATTATTGTTATTGACGGTGCTAATTTGACAATAGAAGATGTGTATGGTGTTGCCGTTCAAGGGGCAAAAGTTGATTTTACAGAGGAAGAATCATTCTGGAAAAAACTTAAGGGTTCACGTGAATTCCTGGAAGCTTATCTGCAAAAGGGTTATCCTGTTTACGGCGTAACCACCGGTTTCGGGGATTCATGCAATAACCAGATAAATGCCGCCCGAACAGAGGAGCTGCAGAGATCACTTGTCAATTTTCATGGCATAGGGCTCGGAGATTTTTTTACGGAAAGTGAAAGCAGGGCTGTGACACTCGTCAGGCTTAATTCTAACGTAAAGGGGTATTCGGGGATAACTGTTGAACTTGCATCCCTCATGAAGGATATTCTTAACCAGGGGATCAGCCCGCTCATTCCGGAAATCGGTTCGGTCGGAGCCTCGGGAGATTTGACCCCGTTAAGCTATCTTGCAGCGGTGCTTATGGGTGAAAGAAAAGTGTATTACAAGGGCGGTGTGACGGATGCTGCTTCTGCATTAAAATCAGAAAAATTAAACCCCGTAATTCTCAAGGCAAAGGAAGGGCTCGCTCTGATGAACGGCACATCCGTAATGACCGCGATAGATGCCCTTGCATGGATGGATATCAGGAAGCTTGCGGACATATCGGATTTCATAACCGGTGTTACCGTGGAAATACTGGGCGGCAATGATGTCCCATTCAGGAGAAAGGTTTCAGAAATCAAGAACCATCCCGGACAAATTGAAAGCGCCGAATATATTTTCGGTGTGATAGGGGACTCCGAGAGGGCCCACCAGTATGAAAAACTTATCGATAAAATCGGCACAATCGAAAACAACCATTACAAAAAGCATGATGTGAAAATTCAGGACAGGTATTCATTAAGGTGCGCACCTCAAATTAATGGCGTTTTGAGGGATACCCTGATATTTACAAAATCATGGATAGAAAACGAGATTAATTCGTCAAACGATAACCCGCTGATCGACGATGAAGAAGGCTGTGTCTACAACAGCGGCAATTTTTACGGCGGGCACATCTGTCATGCTTGCGATTACCTCAGGATCGCTCTGGCAAATATTTCCGATCTGTCGGACAAGCAGGCAGAGTTAATCATTGACGGTAAATTCAATAATCTGACTGAGAACCTCATACCTTACCTGGAAAATGATTCGCCGCTTCAGGGGCTGCTCCACGGTTTCAAGGCGGCACAGATTTCTGTTTCGGCAATTACCAGTGAAATACAGTATTTGTCCGGCCCGGTAAGCATTCATTCAAGACCGACGGAATCCTTAAATCAGGACAAGGTGTCTCTTGGAACGATTTCGGCGAGGAAATTGAGGGAAGCTGTTAATCTTTTGTACCTTCAATATTCGGTTCATCTTCTGGCCGTGCTTCAGGCTATCGATCTGATCGGGGTAAAAAATTTCGGTTCGTTTACAAAAAAGGTTCATGACGAGCTCCGGAAAGTTACGAAATTCGTTGAGAAGGACAGACCTCTCGATGAAGAGGTCAGAAAACTCTGCGATTTCCTGAAAAGCACGAAAATATTTGAAACATTTTGAACTGTTTGATTGCAGTTAAAGTTCGGCTTTTTTCCTGCCTGATTGATTCTTGAACCTGATCCGGCAGGAAATGCCGCAGTTGTTTTCAAAAGCAATACTGCCGTTGAGCTGCTCTTCAACAATATTGAATACTATCCAGAGTCCCATGTTGGAATTTGACCTGAAATCAAATCCTTCGCCAACCCCTTTTCCATTATCAGAAATTCCTATTTGAATCATATTGTCGCTGTCCATGTCCAGAGAAATTTTAATCTCGCCGGTTTTGTTCTCGGGGAACGCATATTTTATGGAATTGGTGATTAATTCATTTAAAACCAGGCCGCAGGGGATCGCGTTGTCAATGGAAAGAACAATGTCCTTGATTTGATCAGTGTTGAATTTTATCCTGTTTTCCGCATTGAAGGCCGCCAGAAGCAGACCGGCAAGCTTTGTTATATACTCATGGAAATTGATGCTTGAAAGATTTTTTGACTGGTACAGCATTTCATGAACCAGTGACATGGACTGTATCTTGTTTTTTATGGATATGAATACTTCGCGTACCCTCTCTTCTGAGGTGTAGTTGAGCTGGAGCGTCAGCATTGCAATGATTACCTGCATGTTGTTTTTTGTTCTGTGATAAATTTCCTTGATAAGCATTTCCTTTTCAGCCAGGTTCATTCTTATCTGCCCTTCGGCAATTTTACGTTCCGTGATATCAAGCGATTGGCCCAGTGCGAATGTTTCGTTATCAAGTCTGATTAATTCCGAAATCATTATCATGTTCCTGATTTCTCCGGTTTTCGTTCTGAAAGCCGTTTCGAAGGACGCCACTCTGTCTTTTTTTTTGAAAATTTCTATCATTCTGTTGCGGTCTTCGGGATCTGCCCACATGTTCAATTCAAGCGGGCCGGTACCGATTAATTCGTCGCGGGTATAGCCGAACAATCTGGTCAATGCTTCGTTTACTTCGAAAAATTTGCCGTCTGACAATCTTACCAGGCTCGTACAAATCGGGCTTGAACGGAACATTGCAGAAAATTTTTCCTCACTGCTTCTTAATCTGGATTCTATTTTCAGACGCTCGGAAATATCTCTTATATATGCAGTATGAATGGAAATCCCGTTGTTCCTGAAGTATCCTCCGGTAATCTCCACAGGAAATATCGTGCCGTCCTTTTTCCTGTGCAAGCGGGTGAAAACTTTTTTTATACCGTAATTAATAGCTTCGGAAGATCTGTCAGGTTCTGCTGAAATATCGGTAATTTTCATTTTTTTGAATTCGTCATGGCTGTATCCGTAAAGGGAACAGGCCGCCGGGTTCGCATCGATGAACTCTTTGGTGGATTTGTTTACAATGAAAATGGCGTCACTGGAAGATTCGAAGAGGCTGCGGTAAAGCACCGAATTATCCTTAAGGGAGCGGTTTTTTCCTGCCGTTTTTTTTGCCCGGGCTGCCGCGGTCATATGAGCGTCATTTTTTTTATTCATGGGAAACCCCCGCCGTCTGCTTGCGATAAAGTCTCTCAAATCCTGATAATTCTTTATTGTCTGTTGATTTTGTTAAATTTTATTATATAGCAGTCCCGCATAAAATCAAATAATAATTTGTATTTTATTTTTATTTTGATATAAATATAAAAAAATAAGGTTTTCCCGGAGAGAATACAAATGGAATTTCAGATTAAAAATCCTTTCACGTCCTTTGCAGAATCAGGCAATGATGTCGAAATCATTTCGCCTCCCAAGACAGATTATTTTATCGATATGTCAAGTGATTACAGACAGGCGAATGCGCCGTTTTATCATTC
>JBJKSS010000360.1:0-6984 GCA_046703745.1 Spirochaetota bacterium | reverse complement strand
GCTCAGAGGAAAATCGAGTATTTCAGCATAAAATTGAGAAAGGATGTGCCCGAGGTAATAGTAATAAACGAGGCTAATTCCCAGGAAAACATCGAAATCGACAAAGGTGTCATATTTACGAAAGGGCCGATCAAGACCACTTCACAGATATTCAAAATTGCAGTTTGCCCTGCCGACATAAGTATCGAGGAACAGGAAAAACGTTTAAGACAGGCGATAATATTTTTAACAAGCGGGTTTGTCAAAATTAACCGGGCATTGTCTATCAGCGGCGAGGATGTTCCGGATCAATTCAACATGAAGTCAATGATAAAATTCATAGCCAACAAGAATGACATGACACAAAAATCGGTAAAACAGATACTGGAAGACTTCACTTTCATGATTGAAACGGGCATGCTGCTTAAAGAAAAAGTTTCGGTAGGAAAGCTCGGCAAATTTTATCTCAAGAAAAATCCTGCCCGGAAAGCAAGGATAGGCATAAAGCCCGCAACCGGAGAAAAAATTACGATAAATGCAAAACCGGAAATGTATGTTCCCAAGATGAATTTTTACAGTAATATGAAGGAGAAGGCACTCCTGGTAGAAATTGAAGAAGAAAATAAAATTTAAGGTTAAAGCTCATAATAATAAAAAACCACCCCTTTGAATGATAAAAAGGGGCGGTTTTTTATTATTATCTTTTCTCCTTAATTGACAAAAAATCTTTGCAAAAATAAATATTAATGATTATAATGACTTGGATCGTTTAAAAAATGTTTTTTTATATGGTGGAAACAAGGGGGCTGCAACCTCTTGTTTCCCAGAGATTTTTTAGACAATCCCTGATAAAAAACATGAAAAAAATTGCTAAAAAATGTTTTAGTTGTTCCGATAATATAATTGGTTTATACCGCCCTATTAACAAGGAAGGCATTATGAATTCATTGAGAGAAGAGTTATTATATTTAAAAAACAAGCATAATCTGGCCGGTTTGAAGGGCGGTACTGAAGTCGAAGCCATGACTTTTGAAGAAATTCTTGAAATGAAAAAACTTTCAGGCGGTATTGTTCCGATGGTCGTAAAAATCGGCGGCCCCGAGGCAAGGAACGACATCGATTACATGCTGTCCATCGGAATAGACAAAATACTCGCGCCGATGATCGAGTCGGTTTATGGATTGAAAAATTTTGTTGCAACTATTGAAGAAATGGATAAAAAAAGGGCTGTAAGGCTCGCAATAAACATTGAAACCATAACTGCATATAAAAATATAGAGTCCATAGTGAGTTCTCCCTATTTTTTAAATATCGAGCAGGTAACCGTGGGCAGGACGGATCTCTCCGCATCAATGGAAAAAACGGTTGACTCGGGAGAAATTACGGCAATAACGAAGGAAATAATCGATTTATCCAGGCTCAATGACAAAAAAACATCATGCGGCGGCAAGATTAATCCGAATAATGCCCTGATGATAAAGGAAACAATCAATCCGGATTTTATCAATACGCGCAATGTTATTATCGACTGCCATTCATCCCATAATATATCAAATGATATCCAAAGGGCATTGTTGTGGGAAAAAAAATTCTACGAATACATGATGAACAGGTTCCCTGCAAGGGAAAATTTTTATTCCAATCTTATCAATACAATTGACAGCAGGCTTGTCAATAAGGCCAAAGAGCCCGATTTTGCTTCAAATGCGGTGCTCAGGCTGGATAATTAATAAAATTTCTTTAATTCATTCCATAACGGATCATCCGGCGGCTCGGCGGTAATCACAATTTCATTTTTTAATATCGGGTGAATAAATGCCAGTTTTCGTGCATGAAGGTGTATGCTCCTGTCCTTATTTTGCCTTCTGAATCCATATTTGACATCGCCTTTTATATGGCAGCCGATTGCTGCAAGCTGCGCCCTGATCTGGTGATGACGGCCGGTCATCAATTCTATTTCAAGAAAATAATACCTGTCGGATTTGCCCATAAGTCTGTAATTCAAGACAGCCTTTTTTGCGTCTTTCCTCTCATCGTCAAAAGCTGTCGATCTGTTTGTCTTCCCGTTTTTAACGATGTAATGAACGAGTGTGCCGTTATCCGATGGAGGCTTGCAATCAACCACGGCCAGGTAAATTTTTTTAACCCCGTTTTTTTTAAAAAGTTCATTCATCAGCGCAAGGGTATTGCTATCCTTTGCAAAAATTACGATTCCGCTCACAGGCCGGTCGAGCCGGTGGATTAATCCGGCAAATTCCCTTCCCTTGTCCGAAGAATCATCCGAAAGCATTTCGGCCAATGACCTGTCATTTGTTTTGTCTTTTTGCACAGGGATCGTACCCGGCTTGTTTATTGCGAGTAAATAATCGTCTTCATAAATTATTTTAATGTCTTGGGGCATTGGTGGTTCCGTTTTAAAAGTAAAACATTATTAATACAAATTTCAAAGCTAAAAAAACAAATATTTTAAGAATCCTTTCCTTGTCTCACCGAAAAGATCGATCGTTTTAAATTTTCCGGAATTAAGATCGATCTGGAGGTATATGTTTGATTCGTGGTTATCGGTGATTTTTGTACCGTCATTCGACAGGAAAACAAGGGCTCCTTTGGTATAAACAACACCTGTAATTTTTGAAACCGGCAGCTCGGTGTTCCATACAGTATTTCCGTCAAGACCAATTCTGGACAATACAAGAGGGCTTCCCTTTCCGATCTGCTTCAATTGGAGCACGAGAAAACCCGCCGGATTTTCAAGTCTTATTACAGAGAGGTTCTCTGGGTTTACCAGGAATCCCCCGTTGAGGAACACCTGATGGCTGTCCGAAGGGGTCCACTTTTCAACCGAAGAAAAAGCAGTTTCCATGTCACGTGAAACCGCCTTTGATGTGTAGATTTGTCTGCGTTTTATGTCATAACCGATGCTTGTATTTTTGGGGACATACCCGCCGTTGGCCTCTTTTTCGGAAAGTATGGCATATATCGTATCCTTATCCATCGCCCTGAGGGCTATCTCGTGCCCACGAATGCCGTTATCGGCAACAGAGTTAATCACATCCCTCAAGCGGTCATCCGCTTGCTTTTCTCTTTTGTCTTCTTCGGCCCTGAATGTATCACAGTCTATCTGATAATAAATTCCGTTTTTAGCAGTTATATGGATGGTTTTATCGAAATTATCGAATTTTACATATTGCCCGTCATCGGGAATATTTCCTTTCAGGAACGGATTTACTTCACTTATTTTTGCATTGCCGTCAATTTTATCATGCGTTGCAACATTATAAACAAGGAACCTGTTTTTCACCCAGAGCCATACCAAGCCGCCCTTACCGCCGAGAATTTCGGCCTGTTTCCCGCCAGCTTCAGTGATTTCCGTTTCCTTGACGATGTTCCCCGTTGCGGCTTGTCTTGTCTGGAGGAAATAATAGTAATGCATTGATATCCAGGTCATTCCGTTTTCTGAAGAAAAATTCGTGCATTTGTTGAATTCATGAAGGCCTGCTATATAGTCCTTGCCGTCAACCGTGTAAGCCTGCACATTGCCCTTCAAAAAATTTTCATCGTATGCAGATGAACATCCGCGTATCAGGAGAAGGAATCCTAATAGTATTGCAACTCCAATTACAACGAATGATGTGCCGATGAAAAATTTCTTCCTTTTAAATGAATTTTCATCACTTGTATAATTATCCATATTTTTTCCTTTCATGAAACCGGATCATCGTTATAAAGGAATAATATCACACAAATATTAAAAAACAGTATGTAATTTCAAAATTTACAGGTGAAAAGATCGAGCCGTACCCTGCCATGTATTTTTACAAAATAAAAACCGGCAATTGTCTGCTTTTGTTCCTGACAACTGCCGGTTATTGTTAATTTTTAATAAACTTCAGATTATTCCGCATTCCTCACAACTCGAAAACCGATTTCATTTTTTCCCTGCGGATCATAATTTTCGTAACCCCTGAATGAATTCTGCAGACACAACACGCCCCTGTGAAAGCTGCCCCCTCTGATTATATGAAGACCACTTTGCTTTCCCGGAGTGTCCGAAGAGCAAACAGGATCATTTTCGGGTGAAGCCTTATAAAAATTTCCGTTGTACCAGTCCCAGCACCATTCATAAACATTGCCGCTCATGTCATAAATGCCTAGTTCATTGGGTTTTTTCTGTCCCACAACATGCGTAGTACCGTTCGAGTTTTCATTGACCCAGGCGGCTTCATCGGGATTGTCGCTTCCGGAATATTTATAGCTCTTGCTGTTTGCGCCTCCATCAGCGGCATATTCCCATTCGGCTTCAGTAGGCAGCCTGTACCCGTTTGCATTAAAATCGCAAACCCAGGTCTCCGTATTGTCGCCCGTCTGCTTATAACAGGGTTTCAAATGTTCCTTTTTGCTCATCCAGTTGCAAAACTCGAGGGCGTCTGTCCATTTAACACCAATAACCGGATGCTTATCCCTGCCATAGCCGTAGTCCATAGCTTTCCTGTGTTTCGTGTCCTTGCAGAATGCATCGTACTGCTCGAAAGTAACCTCGTATTTTCCTATTAAAAACGGCTTGGTTATATTAACCTTGTGAACCGGTTTTTCATTCGGACTTAAGTCGTCGCTGCCCATCATGAAGCTGCCCTTGTCCACCTTTATCATTTCGACGGGCACGGGTTTAATGCAGCCTGTCAAAAATATGATGAAAAGCATTGATATGAAAATAAAAAATTCTTTTCTCATTTGTAATCCTTCAAATTATTCTAAAATTGCCCTACAGGCGGTTTGTTGAATAGATTATTATTGAAAACGACGGAATTCAAGTATTAAAATTTAATGACTGTTATAAAATTTGACTTTTTTCGAGGCAGATTATGGTGAATCTGGAAAACAAGGGGTTGCAACCCCTTGTTTCCGTAATAATCAAAAAATATTCCTTACGGGCATGGCCTGGTTATCGGTAAACTGGGGCATGTTTTTTTTAATTGATTTATAAAAAAGTATTAATAAGATTTTGGTAAATGGATTGAAGAGCAGTCTGTCAACCGGCCTGTATTTGCCGGAATTTCTTATGAACAGCTTTAAGGCAGCTTTTGAAATCCCGAAATGTTTCATGCCGTTTATATGAACATAAAATTTGTAGGTGTTCCTGAACTTTTTTTGATAATTCCTGATTTTGCCGATCAATGCCCTTATGTTTTCCTTAAATTTTCTGTCACGGAAATTATAAACAAGTTTCCTCGTCACATAAAAAAGCTTGAAGGATTCCGAATAAAAAAATTCATTGTAGGGAATTCTTAATTTTTTGTTCAACGCATTCATTTTTTTAATCCTGCCCAACGCCATCCTGCCCAGCCTTAAGGATTCTTCCGGGTTTTCGACAAATGCATTATAAACAAGGATTACACTGCCGGTAAGGGTAACATTGTCCCAGAAAATATGGGGAAGCGGAGGGATGCGCAGCCTGTTGAAGTAGAGTTTCAGCCTGCCGAAACAGGGATCATAGAGCAGGTTGTTTATTACAAAATCCGAGCCCCTGAGGAATGAAACAAACGTCCTGAAATCATATTTGAGCCGGTAATATTTTAGAAATTCCCTGACTGCCCGGTTTGCTGTCATGATGCCGGTAAACATTTTGATGGTGACAAAAGTATTGAGCTCATTGAAAAACGAGGTGTTTTTCTGGTAGGTAAAATTTTTGAATGAGGACCATCCGCCGGTCTGGCACCAGACGCTGATGCCTTCGATGTTTTCGGTCCGCCTGATACTTTCGATTATCTTTTCGTATTCCCAGCCGATGAAATTGGGAAATTCACCAAAGCCTTCATACTCGCGCCTTGTCTGAAGCTCGATTATTTTTTTATGCCCGGATGCAAAAAACAATTCGTTGACCTCAAAATATCTGAAAAAATCTCCCTCGCCATACTTCATCGAAATTATGAGGTTCCCGCTTTTGAATTTACCGAAAACCCTTGAGAAGGTCTTTTTGTTCCAGTTTAAATCTCCGATTTCCCCTCCGCCGACTGCCCATGTGCGGAAAATCATTTTTTTACCGTGCTTCTCGAACAGCGGAATCATTTTATGCAGGAAATATCTTGCCCTGCGGGCATTTTTTAGAATTATCGTGCTTTTAAAATTTCCCTGTACATCGATGCCGTCTGCTTCCCCGATCCTGAAAATAACCCCCGATGCATAGGGAAATTTGCTGAAAAGTTTTTCACATGCCTCATAAAGCAGACCGACCGCTTTCCTGAAATTCTTCCCGCAGGATTTTTTTATGTATTTGTTGAAAAACATTACATCGGTATTTATGAAAACTTCGACTGATCTTTTTTCGGATATTTGCATGAGATTTTTAACCAGTCTTTTATAGCGCCTGATTTTTTCCCTGAATGACCGGGGATAAAAATCATAAACCGTAATATGGGCAAGGTCGTCTATCGATACGGCGTTATAACCGATATCCGAAATTTTTTTTATATAAGCTTCAAACTGCCTGGCTATTGTTTTTAAAATTTTTTTCCTGATCCTGCCTTCGTATTCCAGAAGGTGATAATTGACTTTTGACCAGTTAATGTGGGATTTCAGATGTTTTTTTATACAAAAAGGGCTCAATGAATCGATAAGGCAAAGTTTTCTGTTCACAGTCACGACTCATTTTGCATAAAGCACATCATCTTTTTTATCGATGAATAATTCACTCATTATGCTGTTGTAATTGACTTTATCGATCAATGCATCTTCATGGTTGAAAAGTTCGTTGATTACAGTATCCCAGTTAAAGTTGATCCTTGCATTCATCACGGACCTGCTTCTTAGCCTGTTGAATTCTTCCGGAGAATCATTCCTAAGCCTCACAAGCCCCATTATTTTTTCGACCCAGGGGTCCGTACTGTGAACACCCAGGATGAAGCCCGTATTATTGTTGTCGATGATTTCCTTTGGGCCTCCCGTATCCGACACGAGGCAAGGTGTACCGCAGGCCTGGAAAAAATAATGGGGCTTGTGAGGCTTAGG
>JBJKSS010000359.1:0-4080 GCA_046703745.1 Spirochaetota bacterium | reverse complement strand
TTCCTCAACCATGCACAAAACGGGATTTTCGGGATTTTGATGGATCAATCCCCAGATATTCGAATAGATGTTCCTCGTGTCATGCGACAGTATTTCAAGGCTGGTTTCAAGGATGGCATTTTTCTTTTCCAGCGCATCTTTTTTTTCATCGATGATTTCCTTCTGTCTTCTCAGTTCATCATGTAGTTTTTTCTGGTTTAGCTGGGCATCGATGCGGGCGAGGAGCTCATGCTTCCTGAACGGCTTGGTTATATAATCAACACCGCCTATCTCAAAGGCCTTCTTGAAATTTTCTATATCATTCAATGCAGTAACGAAAATTATCGGAATTTCCCTTCCCATATCACTCGTCTTCAAGAGTCTCGCCACTTCGAAGCCGTCCATCTTCGGCATTATTATATCCAGCAATATCAGATCGGGAGATTTTTCCTTGATGCTTTTAAAAAGGTTCAACAGATCAACACCGGATTCTGCCGTGAAAACCTCATAATCGGTGTTTTTCTTTATTATAGAAGCGATTCTTTCCCTGTTTTCTTCGGCATCATCAACGACACAAATCCTGCTTGACATTTTAAATAATCCTGCATTAAATTTAATTAATTATAACATTAAATGATGAATTTCAAAATATTTTTTGACTTGTTTAAATTTTTAATTTTTTTGATAATTTTTGAAAAATTATTGATTGCTATTGACATATTGTAATAATACAAGTATACTTGTATTATTACAATAGTACAATTGTCTGGAAGTGACGGAATTGGGCAAAGATAAAAAAGACCTCCCGTTTTACAAGGAAAAAATACCGTATCTCAAGGAGCTCGGTATTAACTTTACACTGGACAATGCAAGCGGAGTTCCTTTTTACCGGCAGATAATACAGATTGTTGAAACCAACATCTATGCCGTTAAATTAAGACCGGGTGACAAGCTTCCAACTGTAAGATCTCTCGCAATCGAGCTCAAAATCAACCCCAATACCGTTGCAAAGGCCTATACCGAACTGGAACTGCGCGGGTTTGTAATTACCCAGGTGGGCAGCGGAACATTCATCAGCGATAAAAAAGTCGATGCCGGTGAAATGGAGCTTAACAAAAAGATAGACGAAACCCTTGCAGCATTCGTCAACAGGATGAAATCATTCGGGCTGGATAAAAATGACATGATTAATTATATAAAAAATTACAGGAATGACGAAGATGTTTGATGATTTTTCATATTATTATAAAATATAATTGTTGTATGTTATGGAGGAAAAATGAACATTATTCAAACAAAAGATCTTTACAAGGATTATGAATTAAACAGAATAATCGTCAATGCCCTGAGAGGTGTATCGGTGAATGTAGGCGAAGGGGAGTTTACCGCAATCGTCGGTCCTTCGGGTAGCGGCAAGTCAACGCTGCTGCATCTGATCGGCTGCCTGGACACCATCACCAAAGGCGAAATAACCGTGGATGGGAACAGGATCAATGATCTTAATAAAAACGAGCTTTCACTGCTCAGAAGACAAAAAATAGGCTTTATTTTCCAGGCTTACAACCTGATACCGGTTTTGACCGCAATGGAAAACGTTTCGTTCCCGCTGATCCTTCTTGGTGAAAGCTCCAGACAAATAAGGGAAAAGGCCTATAAGGCACTGAAAGACGTGGGCCTTGCAGGCATGGAAAACAGGAGGCCAAAGGAACTGTCAGGCGGCCTGCAGCAGAGGATCGCCATAGCAAGGGCACTCATCAAAAGACCCAAGCTGATCCTGGCGGACGAACCCACGGCAAACCTTGATTCTCACACGGGAAGCGAGATACTGGAACTAATGCTTAACCTGAACGAATCGGAAAAAACGACATTCATATTTTCGACCCATGACAAGATGGTCATGGACTATGCAAGAAGACTGATATTCCTCCGGGACGGCAAAATCACCGAGGAGCAGGCCAAATGAAAAAGGACAGGAAAATAAACCTCCTCGTGATTGCTTTCAGAAACCTCGGGAGGCACAGGGTCAAAACCGCTATCACCGTAACGGCTGTTGCGATCGGGGTAGCCCTGTACATATTCATCGATGCATGGCTCCTTGGAATGAACATTGATTCGAGAAGGAACATCGTGAATTATGAAACCGGTGCCGCAAAAATTTATTCAACGGCGTATTTCCAGAAAAAGGATGAAAAGCCGATGTATGAATCATTCACGGGTTACAAGCCTATCCTTGCAAAGCTCGATGAAAACGGTTTTAATACGGCCGTGCACAGCGTGTTTCCCGGTACACTGAAGAGCCGTGATGAAGAGCTGCCATTCGAATTCACCGGCATAGACCCCGCACAGGAAAAAAAAATCTTCATGTATGACAAATATGTCACTCAGGGCAGGTTCGTTGAAAACGGCAAATTCGAAATTCTCGTCGGGTACCTCGGGGCGAAGAACCTCAAAATCAAGCCGGGCGACAACGTGGAGCTCATTACCGTCATCGACAAGAAGGATGAAAACGGAGTTGTGCGCCATATAAACCAGGTAATCGACCTGAAAGTCTGCGGTATAGTCAACTCTCCCAACCCAAAGACGAACGGCAACGTCGGATATATACCGCTTGATGTGCTCCAGGATGAGATGGGCATGCTTCTCGAAGGAAGCATAACGGAAATCTGCATACGCAAAAAAAATCCCGATATAAACGCGCTGCCCGGGAAAATGGAATCAAAGGAAAACATTAAAAAGATACTCGGCGCTCTGCTCACACCAAATCTCACTCTTGTCAGCTGGATCGAAGATGTCCCCGATTATGTCGGTGCATCGAGGCAGGATCAGGTAACCAACAGGATATTCATTGTACTGCTTTTCATTCTCGCATTCATCGGAATCGCCAATACCATGCTGATGTCGGTGCTTGAACGTACCAGGGAAATAGGCATGCTCCGGGCTATGGGCATGAATGATCTTTCAATATTGAAGCTCTTCCTCTACGAAGCGGGGCTCATCGGATTAATAGGATCGTTAATCGGCATAATGGCCGGCATCCTGATCAATCTTTACATGGTGAATGTCGGTATCGATTATTCAAAGGCGCTGGAAAAATTCGGCACAGATTACGGGTACAGGGTCGTAGGATACTTCAAGGCGGCCTGGAACTATTACACGATAATAACATGCGGCGTGGCGGGAGCCGTAATCTCGTCGTTGACCTCAATTATGCCGACGCTTAAGGCGCTGAAAATGTCAGTTGTCGACGCTTTACGTTTTGAATAAAAGGAAAATTTTATGAAAGAAAAAATAAAAACCGACGGCCTCTTGTTTTTGGCGAAAATCGCCTACCGCAATATTTACAGGAACATGCGAAGGACAATACTCTGCTTTATGGCAATCGGCCTCGCCGTGTTCATTATCATATTTACAATCAGCTTCATGAATGGAATGATAAACAGTTCATATAACCTCATCAGGACCTTCGACGTAGGCGATATTTCAATATACACAAAAGATTATGAGGCCAAAAAAGATTTTTATCCCCTGCAATACCCCATCGATCCCGAAAGCGGGAGCCTTGAAGAGATGATTAAAACCATCAAGTCTGTAAAGGGAGTCAGGGAGGCATTCCCACGCATCATAACATATACGACACTTACAGACAGCAACGTGAAGCATGCAATACTCTGGGGCATAGACATCAAGGATGAAATGAAGGCAAATTATTTCAACCAGAGAGACAGGAACAACGGTCTCAAACTCGGACGTTATCCGAATGAAAATGAAAATGGCTGTGCCATAGGCATGGTACTGGCAAAGAGGCTCGGCCTTACGGTGGGCGACAGGATAATTCTCAAAATCGTATCCAGCCAGTATTCCGACAAATTTTATGCACCGCAGATCACAGGAATATTCGATTATGATTTCGGCATGGTAAACAAAAATTACATCGTGGTGCCGTTTAAAAAACTTCAGCACCTTGCAACCTTGAAAGGCAGGACACAATCAATCGCTGTTTATCTTGACGATTTTACAAAATCCGGCAGAATAAAAAAAATAATCAGGGACAAGCTGAATGATCCACGTCTTGCAGTGCCCGGCTGGGAAGATCATTATTTC
>JBJKSS010000358.1:0-4046 GCA_046703745.1 Spirochaetota bacterium | reverse complement strand
CTTGTCCTGGACAATCCAGGGTTGAACAGTCAGGTAATACTTCTTGAAAAAACTGTCGAATATTACAGCAGGAAAAAGGATTATTCGCTTGAAATGTACGGCAGGCTGCCTGAGGATCTGGGGAAGTTTTAATCATGTATAAGATAAAAACCGTTGAATTTTATAAAAGTTTCGATGATGTTCGTAAAGTCCCTGATACGGATTTTCCTGAAGCCGCGTTCATCGGTAAAAGCAATGTCGGTAAATCGAGCCTGATCAACGATCTGTGCGGCAGGAAAATTGCAGCGGCTTCATCGACTCCGGGAAGGACACGCTTGTTGAATTATTTCCTCATCAATAAAAATACCTATTTCGTTGACCTTCCGGGTTACGGATATGCCGACACCTCCATGAAAGACAGGAAAAAAATCGAAGGATTGATAGAAAACTATCTCCAGCACAGGCAGCAGATCAAGATTATCTTTTTGCTTCTTGATATAAGGAGGATACCCAATGATGAGGACAGGATGTTTACTGAATGGCTGAAAAAAATAATGGATGTGGAGATATTTTATGTTCTCACAAAAACCGACAAGCTTTCCAAAAGCGCGGCGAGCAGCCAGAAGATAAAGATAGCACTTGAGCTGTTCATAGATGCTTCGCAGTTCATAATGTATTCCATACCGGCCAAAACCGGCAGGGTCGAGTTGTTGAAAAAACTTGGAATTATTCTTGTTTGATTTTTATTTCTTTATAAACCGTACCCAAAGGCATTATCGCCCCTTCCTTCGATTTTGCAGTGAATAACCGGTCGAGCTCTACTTTTGCATTCTTGAAATCGGCCCCGCGTAAATCCGCGCCGTTAAATACAGCATCAGTCAGATCCGCTCCGGTAAAATTTGCTCCTTTCAGTATTGCACCGCTAAAATCTGCATTGCTCAAATCAAGTCCCGAAAAGTCGCAGCCTTCAAGGTTTGATTCTGCAAAGTCAACCCCATAAAGATCGGCTCCCTTGAAAACCGCTTTTTTGACGTTGCTGTGCCTGACTTTCGCATAACTTAAATTTGCGCCGGTGAAATCTGCATTGTCGAGTTTGCATTCGTTTAAAATCGAATCCTTCAGGTTCGCCTTGCTGAAATCGGCATTGGCATAATCGTTGCCGCTCATATCCTGCAGCGACATATCCTTGCCTGAAAAATCATTCTTTTTTTTGTTGAATAAACCGCAGCTCAGGAGTGCAAAGATGAGCAGTATGGATAAAATATTCAGCATTTTAAGGTTTCTCATTTGATTTGCTCCTTGATTCCAATAACTTTATTCTTTGAAGGATCGGCGGATGGGAATAATAAAACCATGCATAAACCGGCGAAGGGTAGATATTGCTGAGGTTCTGGATGCTCAGTTTTTTCAATGCATCTATCAGGGGAAGAGCCGTATTCAATGTTTTTAATGCGAAATCATCCGCCTGGAATTCGAATTTTCTTGAAAGCATGTTTGAAAGAGGATTGAAAAAAAATCCGAGAGGGCCTATGAGGATGCCGATGAGGAATAACCCGATGAATTTGATGCTTTCAACATTTGTTCCCGCTGTGAAACCGAAGGCATTATAAACAAGTGCATTGCCTATAAGCAGATTTGCGGCAAACAATCCTGCAAGGGAAACTGCACCCGATATTATCACATTGATAAGGATATGCCTGTGCTTGTAATGGCCCAGCTCATGGGCAAGGATCGCAAGTATTTCTTCATGGGAATGATTTTTAAGCAGTATGTCGAATAACACTATGCGTTTTGATTTGCCGATGCCTGTAAAATAGGCATTGGAATGCGTGCTTCTTTTCGAAGCGTCCATCTCGTAAACCCCGCTCGATTTAAAACCGCTTTTTACAAGCAGTTCCTCGATTTTTCCCTTCAGCTCCGTATCTTCAAGCGGCCGGAATTTGTTAAAGAGCGGGGCTATGAAGGCAGGATAGATTATCTGCATCAATAATGAGAATGCTATGAAAAATGACCAGAGCAGCAGCCACCAGAGGTTTTTGAAATTATACAAAAAGAATATAAGCATCAACAGTATAATTGTCCCCAGAATGACGGTCAGGATGATCTTTTTTAAAAAGTCTGCCGCCCAGAGTCTTGCCGTCATCTTGTTGAATTCGTATTTTTTTTCAATCACAAAGTTAAAGTAAAGGCTGAACGGTATTTCAAAAAGTGTCTGAAGCAAAAAACCTGTACCGAAAAAGAGCAGGGCAATCATATAGATGTTTTGCACAATTCCATAAAGAACATTGTAATATAACGGAATGAGCCCTGAAAACAGGAACGCAAGAAGGATGATATTATCTATAAAATATTCTACAAGTGAAAAAGCGAGCTTTTCATTTGAATATTTTGTCATGAGCGACAATTTTTCATCATCGATCAAACCGGCAAAACCTTCGGGCGCCTTGCCTCCGTGTTTTTTCCTGTACGAATAATTTAATATGTCCAGAATAATTTTCAGGATAATCGACAAACCGAAAAGCGATAAAAATATTATGGTGAATATGTTATTTATACGCATAATTGTTTACGAACCAGCCATAAGTTTTTTTTATGCCTTCCTTCAGGGAAGTTTTGGCCTTCCAGCCCAGTTTGTTTATTTTTGTTACATCAAGGAGCTTTTGCGGAGTGCCATCGGGTTTTGATGTGTCAAAAACTATTTCACCTTCGTAGCCGATTATATCCTTGATGGTTTCGGCCAGCTCTTTTATAGTGAGGTCTTCTCCTGTACCGACATTGATTATATCAGGATCATCGTAATTGTCCATGAGAAAAACAAGCGCATCGGCAAGATCGTCCACAAAGAGGAATTCCCTTCGCGGCTTTCCCGTGCCCCAGACTGCAACGGTTTTTTCCTTATTAATTTTAGCTTCATGGAATACCCTGATCCTCGCCGGCAGGACATGCGATGTTTTTAAATCGAAGTTGTCGTTTATGCCGTAGAGGTTTGTCGGCATAGCTGAAATGAAATTAACGCCGTACTGATCATGGTATGACCTGCACATCATGATGCCGGCGATTTTGGCAATTGCATAAGCATCATTGGTTTCTTCAAGGTATCCGGAGAGCAGGTACTCTTCCTTCATGGGCTGTGGGCACAATTTCGGATATATACATGAACTTCCCAGGAACAGTAATTTTTTTACGCCGTTCAGATACGAAGAATGAATTATGTTGTTTTGTATTTGAAGGTTTTCATAGATGAATTCGGCTTTTTTAGTATTATTGGCGAATATGCCGCCGACTTTTGCCGCTGCATCAAATACATAGTCCGGATTTTCTTTTTCAAAGAACGATTTTACTTCGTTAAAATCAAGCAGGTTGAGCTCCTGTCTTGTCCTGGTGATCAAATTTGAATATCCCTGTGACTTCAATAATCTGACAATTGCCGACCCTACAAGGCCCCTGTGCCCGGCAATAAAAATTTTTGATTCTTTTTCCATTGTTTACTCTTGGCTTGTTGATATAGAAGCAATAATTATACATTATATGCAACAATTGTCAATATTTAATGCACCTTCCCGGATTTTCACAAGGGGGATTTCTGTATCTGCAAAGGCGGCCCGGCTGAAACACTTAAGTTAAGTATAATCGTAAAATACCTTGCCAAAGTAGTCAAAAAATATTAATTTAATCCCTGAATTAATTCAATATTAAATAAAGGAAAATCGATGATTCAGGACACATTGGTCATACTTAAGCCGGACTGCATCCAGAGGTCCCTGGCTGGAGAGGTGATATCGAGATTTGAAAAGAGGGGACTGAAGATAGCTGCAATGAAATTGATTTCAATTTCAAGGGAAAAAGCCGAGTACCATTATGCGGAGCACAGGGGCAAATCGTTTTATGACGAGCTTGTCGGTTTTATCATATCTTCCCCGGTGATTGTGATGATTCTCGAGGGAGAAGAGGCGGTCGGCATTGCAAGGAAAACTGCCGGCGAAACAAAGGTTGAAGATTTGAAGCCCGGAACGATCAGGGGCGATTATGTAATTCATACAGGCAAAAATATCGTACATACTTCGGAC
>JBJKSS010000357.1:0-6821 GCA_046703745.1 Spirochaetota bacterium | reverse complement strand
GTCCCTGTTTAATGTCGGGGAAAGAAGATAAATCTCGTCAATATCCCTTTTAAAAACCGCGTCTACGGAATCCTTAAAGTTTTCATCTGCCAGTGTCGTAAACCCCTTGCGCGATTTTGAATATGCACAGTAACTGCATTTGTACGGACAGCCCCGCTCCAGCTCCAGGTAAAAAAACCTGTCGGCAAGACAGTCATCTGCAGTGAGGGCGTATTCCGGATACAAAAGGTTGATGTCGGCTTCATCTGTGATGCGGATAATTTTTTTTGCGCACAGTTCATTCAAACCGGTCTTGCAGAGCATGGGAACGAATGACTCGCCTTCGCCGATGCAGAGAATGTCAAAATGTTCCGAGTAAGTTTCATCCTGTATCTCCTGGCCGCCTGCAGCCGTGATAATGTTCTTTGCCTTCAATTTATCCGCAATGGCAATGTTCCTCTCAACGTTCCAGACATAATTGCCGAACCCCACAACATCGGGGCTCAAACCCGTGATGTATTCCGCAATGGCCCTGTCGTTGAGCGCGTCGGTAACGTCCCTCGGCAGCTTAATCACGGAATGCATTCCACGGAATTCCCTGTCCACGATGATCCTCGAATAATCGGCGAAAATCTGGTGATTGGCCCGCTGAACCCCGTCGTAATTTTCCGGAACCGGAAGGTTAAAAACAACTATCCTCATTGTGCAATTCCTGCTTTAATGATATAACACAATTAAATGATTATTAGAATATTTTTCAAGGCTGGAGAATGATGAAACTGCTTGCTACATGCCAGAGCGGATATGAAAACTTTCTTAAAGACGAGCTCGTAAAATTAAGGGGACTCAAAATCGGCAAAACCGGGGACTCCCACCAGATCGCAAGCGGCGAGATGAGCCCCTCTGTATTCGCCCATTACATGGCATACAGGCCCGTAGAAATAACCGGCGAGTCGGTCAACCAGATCGCGGGTTCCATATACGATTTTTTCTTCAACGCAAACAAAAACAAAAAAATAGACTCTTCATGGAACTGCGTGTTCCTTAATTCAAAAGATGCCGAAGGCCTCTCAAGAAGGGCCTCGTCCGTGAGGGATTCATTCAGGGAAATCATAAAAAAAAGGATGTCGAGGGTTTCGAAGCTTGCAAACTACAACGGCCCGTCAGAAGCAGGTTATTATGAGGGACTTCTCGTATTCACATTCGACTTCAAAAAAATCTACGCCGCAGCCGACTTCATTTACAACGGCCAGCGAAGGATGGCCGACAATCCCGACGCTCCTTCAAGATCATTCCTCAAGGTCGAGGAGGCCTACTCAATATTGAAACAACGACCCTGCGAATCAGACATAGTGGTCGACCTCGGTGCAAGTCCCGGCGGCTGGAGCTTCAGCGCTGCGGCCAACGGTGCAACGGTCTACGCTGTCGACAACGGCGAGCTAAAGGGCGGCGCAAAAAACAATCCGAAAATCAAACACCTCAAAACCGATGCATTCGGCTTCACCCCGGAAAGGCGCGTTGACTGGCTCTTCTGCGACATGGTCGAGGAGCCGCACCACGTGATTCAACTTGCCGAAAAATGGATACGAAGGAAGCTTTGCAGATTTTTCATCATCAACCTGAAGTTCGGCCATGCCGATGTAATTTCCCTCATCAGGGAGCTTGAGTCAAAAGATTCCATCATCAGGGAAAATACTGACCTGTTCAAAACAATTCACCTTTTCCATGACAGGGACGAAATAACGTTGACCGGCATAGTGATTTAAGGAGGGGGCACAGCCCCTCACCCCCAGGTTGACGGGAGCGCAGCTCCCGTGCCCTCAGCCTATTCCCTCGCTGATTTATCAATTAACAATATAATACATTAATCAGACTGTTACAAATGTCTGCCTGCGAGCTCGAGCACTCAACGCGGATTGCTTCACTTCGTTCGCAATGACTTGCGTCATCGCGAGTATTCCGAAGCGATCCGCGTTGAGTGCTCGGCTCTTGTCGCGCCATTTGTAACCTTGATGATTGAATTAATTTTGATTATTCCTTAAAAAGCCGCTCTGAAATAGGAAAAAAATGATAATTTTTTATAAAATATTTTTATATTAAAATAAAAGTAATCCTTTATCCATGCAGGAAAGCATAAGACCAATTAAAATGCCATCAATCGTAAAATTGAGGATTACTTGTAAAATTTAATTTTTAAGAAGTTGAATTTTATGGACACTGGACAGGTGGGAGATAGAGTGGAGATATCATGTTATTGTAAGTATAGGCAAGACAAAGTGTAAGAGTGTTTGTAAAAAATATAAAATAATGATATAATAACTTTGTTCCCAAAACCCGCCGTCCTTGGCGGGATGAGAAATGTATAGGAATTGCGTATGAATAAATTTGAATTTGAGCATAAATTAAAAAATTTTGTTAAAACAATACAAAAATCAATAACATCAGAAGATGGGCAATGGTCAATAAAAGGATTTATTGATTTTTACAAAAATATATATACAATTTCCGCAGACACAAAAATTGTTTCAAAAATACTTGAAATCCATATTTTCCCACAAATATTAAAATTTGCAAATGATAATGGTTTTAAATTGATATTAGCCCAACATCAGAACTATTATCCTGATATTTCATTTGTAAAGATTGATGATGAAAAAACTAAATTTGCTGTAGATCTTAAAACTACCTATAGAAATCCTGCTAATCGAAATTGGTGTAATGGTTTTACATTAGGTTCTCATGGAGAATATTTCGAGAAAAGAACTTCAATAAAAAATATTCAATTCCCATATTGTTATTATCAAGGCCATTTTTGTTTAGGAATTATTTATGATCGTACTGATGGATCATCTATTGATGAAACAAAAATAGTTCAATTATCAGAATTAAAATCAATTACTTCTGTTGTAAAGAATTTTCAATTTTTTATTAGTGAAAAATGGAAACTTGCAAGTGATGGGAGTGGAAGTGGTAATACTGCAAATATTGGCAGTATTAAATATATTCCTGATATTATTTCTGGAAATGGAGTTTTCTCTAAACTTGGTGAGGAATGGTTTGATGATTTTTGGATTAATTATAAAAAAATATCTGTAACAAATGATAAAGGTGAAGTTGTTAAGATATCGACATTGGAAGAATTTGTTAAATATCGTAAGGGTGATTTAAGTAAAATTGTTAAAAGACAATCAACTCGTAAATTAAAACCGGAGGAATAAAATGAATAAAATATTTGTTCCTCCAATCAAGTGCCAAGGTATTAAAACCAAACTCGTTCCTGCAATTAAAAACATAGTGAAAAGCGTGCATTATAATCGTTGGATTGAGCCTTTTTTTGGTTCAGGAGTAGTAGGATTTAATATTAGACCAAAAATTGCAATATTTTCCGATAGCAATCCACATTTAATAAATTTCTACAAAAGTTTACAGGATAAAAGTATTACCCCGCTAATTGTTCAATCTTTTCTTGAAAATGAAGGTAAGTTACTTGAAAAATCAAATGGTGAATATTATTATATTGTCAGAGAAAGATTTAATAAATATTCAAACCCGTTAGATTTTCTGTTTTTAAATCGCTCATGTTTTAATGGCATGATAAGATTTAATTCGAAAGGTAGTTTCAATGTTCCGTTTTGCAGAAAACCAAATAGATTTGCCCAGGCATATATTACAAAAATAGTAAATCAAGTTTCAAATATTCAAAATATAATTTCTTATAATAGTTACACTTTTCTTTGTCAAACTTTTGATAAAACATTAGAAAATATTGAAGCTGGCGATTTGGTTTATTGCGACCCTCCGTATATTGGTCGCCATGTTGATTATTTTGACTCCTGGAGTGAAAAAGATGAGTTTAAACTACATGATTTACTCACTACGAAGAATGTTCCATTTATTTTTTCTACATGGCATAGTAATGAACATAGAAAAAATGAATACATAAATTCATTGTGGCATGATTTAAATATCTACACTAAAGAACACTTTTATCATGTTGGCGGTAGTGAGGATAATAGAAATCCTATTCTAGAAGCATTCTTAACAAATTTTATTTTTGAAAAAGCATTAATAGAACCAAAAGTTATAGAAAAGTTTTTATTTTGAAATATATGCCATCCATGGCCACGGTTTAATTGATTTAGGTATGGTACTGAAAGGAAAATTGTTTAAAAATTTTAATTAATCCAAAAAGTAAATTTTAAATCAAAAAGTGAGTTTTGCCATTATAATGATTAAGCATAATTGTTTAATGAGTAAATTTTAAAGTCAATTATTTTTTTACACAGCATATCCTGAATTTATTCGACATTAATTTTATAATTTGTTAAAATAATGATGATATTAAATGGAGTTTCAAATTGAAATTAATACTTGATCCTTTGGAAAAGGCCTTGAACAGTCTGGTAAAAGCCTGGAACAGATCATCGACCGACAGGAATGATGAAGAACTGCGTGATGCATGCATACAGCGTTTTGAGTATACATTTGAATTATCATGGAAGTTGTTAAAAAAAGCTCTTGAAGTTGAGATTGAAAACCAGGATGAAGTGGACTCATTGAGCAAGAGGGGATTGTTCAGGACAGGCGGCGAGAGGCAATTGATCGATAATGTAGAAAATTGGTTTAATTACATAGAAAAAAGGAATTTGACTTCGCACACATATAATTCAACAAATGCTTCCATGGTTTATGAGATAATCGGAGACTTTATCAACGATGCAGGCAAGCTGGTAGAAAAATTGAAGGATCGCAATGATAAATCTTGAAAAAAGATATCTGGATATTTTGAAATCAATTATAAGTCATTACATACCGGATTGTGAAGTACGGATATTCGGCTCAAGGACCCGAAGCAATTGCAAAAAATATTCCGATATTGATATAGTTGCCTTAAATAACACTCCTTTGGAAGAAAAAGCAAAGCGGGATATGATGGAATCATTCGATGAATCCGATATCCCGTATAGAGTGGATTTTGTCGAATGGACCGATCTGGACGAGCAGTTCCGGGCCGGCATTTTAAAAGACAGCATTTTAATCGCATGAATATTCTATAAATTTTTTCCTCCCCACTTTTTTGTTGGAATTAATGTTAAAAAAGTTATATCAATAATTCAAAAAGTGGAGGTTTGTAATGATAATGAACAAGTATTTGATAATAGGCGGGGGCATGACCGCCTATTCCGCAATTAATGCCATAAGGAAACTGGATGAAAAAGGAACCATCGGCCCTATTGATTCAAAAAACAAAAAAGACTATCACGAAAGACAATCTGTTCAATGTATAATATTTACTTTTTTTATGGCTAAAAAATGCCGTTTTATGTGATTTTAGACCACATAAGCACCGTTATGTGAAAGGCTGTGCAAAAATTGGAGTAATTATAAATGAATATTAAAGAATTATCAGAAATATCAGGATTAACAACTCATACTCTAAGATATTATGAAAAAATAGGATTATTAAAAAATATTAAAAGGGATTCTGTTGGTTATAGAGATTATACAGAAAATGATGCTGCTTGGATAGAGTTTATAGGAAGATTAAAAGCAACAGGAATGTCTATTGAAAATAATGTTAGTAAATTGTTTGATAATTTAAAAAAAAATGATGAAAAAATAAATATTTATAAAAATTATATTGACTTAGAGTTAACTCCAAGCTTTATATTATATTAAAATAATATATTGGAGGATAATTAATGAGTAATGAAAGATATAATCGAGGTTGGGAAAAATTAAAAGAAATTGATGGCGAGGCAGGGGAAAATGTAATTGAAAGTTTAAAGGACATTGCACCTGATTTAGGGAAATACACTATTGAATTTCCATTTGGTGATATCTATAATAGACCTGGTTTAGATTTAAAATCTCGTGAAATTGCAACTGTTGCGGCATTAACTGCCCTTGGTAATGCCAGTCCACAGCTAAAAGTTCATATTCATGGTGCATTAAATGTTGGATGCACCAAAGATGAAATAATAGAAATAATTATTCAGATGGCTGTTTATGCAGGATTTCCTGCGGCACTAAATGGAATATTTGTTGCAAAAGAAGTTTTTAAAGACAGAAAATTGATTTAACAATTTAAAAGTGAAGATAACTTTTAATAGCAGCCTGCTGGTACCCGTATTAAAATTGAAATAAGAATAATCTTATAAGGTTGAAAAAAATAAATCACCGGTTAAACGGCTTGAGATTCAAGGGGAAAGATTACTATGGTGCACGGAAAACCAAAATATAAAACATGGATCAGGACCAGGCTAATAATTATATTTTCAATATTGACTTTGATTTCTCTGGCAGGGACATTCTTCTGTTTTTTTTCGTTATTCTTTTTACTTTTTATTATCCCTGCGATGATATTCGGCTATATCCTGATGATCATTTTATTGGCAAGCTGCCGGTTTTCTGTAAACGGTGGAGATTATCAAAACAGGATACATAATCTTATTATTGGCTATATTAAAAATCAGGCTGATAATAAAATTCTGGATATCGGCTGCGGGAACGGCAACCTTGCCGTGAAAATCGCCAAAAAAATCCCGGAGTCTCAGGTTACCGGCCTGGATTACTGGGGCGAAAATTGGGAATATTCAAAATCGCAATGTGGAATTAATTGCAGGCTGGAAGGAGTTGACAAGCAGGTAAATTTCGTAAAAGGGACGGCATCAAGATTGGAATTCAAGGACAACAGTTTTGATCATGTTGTGAGTTGTTTGACTTTTCATGAAGTCAGGGATATAAAAAACAAAATTGAATGCCTGAGTGAAGCCTTACGGGTGCTTAAACGATCCGGCAAATTTATTTTTTTTGATTTGTTTCTTAGTCCCGGGCATTAT
>JBJKSS010000356.1:0-7206 GCA_046703745.1 Spirochaetota bacterium | reverse complement strand
ATCTATATCCCTTCAACCTATAACCCCGATAAATCATACCCCCTTGTTGTAATGCTCCACGGTCGTGATGACGGTGCGTACCTCGACCAGTATTCGCCTGCGCATTATGCATTCATAAAGGCCTGTGAGGACAACGGGTTCATCCTGGTAGCGCCCAACGGCGTTAGTCTGATACCGGATCTGACTTATCATAAAGATGTCTTCAGGGTCATGGATGAAGTAAAAAAATCATATAATATCGACAAATCACGAATGTATCTTACAGGCTTTTCCCTTGGTGGTTATGCAACTCTGCTCATAGGCTCGATGTATAATGATGTTTTCGCTGCAATAGCGCCTGTCTGCGGATTTAACACTGCGCTTTTCCCAGGAGCAATAGCAATAGACATTGACAGGCTGAAAGACACTCCTGTTTGGGCATTCCACGGTGAGCTGGACAACGTACTCCCAGTGACAGAATCCAGAAGCCTCTACAAGCGAATGAAGGAAAAGGGCTACACTGTATTCTACACGGAGTATCCCGGGGTTCATCATGATGCTTGGAACGAGGCGTACAACGATGATAAAATACTGAAATGGTTTCTGAAATATTCAAAGAAAGGCAAATAAGGATGACAACATGAAGACTTTTTTAAATGATTGTTTGAATGGAATAAAGGCGGATATGAACAATGAAAAAAGAATTTTTTTGATCCTCCTGTCCATGGTTTTTTTCTTTTTTATCTTTTTTTAAACACGATGCATCCGGACTCATACGGTTATTTTATTGATGAATTTTACTACATTTCATGTTCAAAAAAACTTGCATTCGGTTATGTGGATCATCCGCCGTTTTCCATATTCATACTGTTTTTATGGACGAAAATGTTCGGGACTTCGGTATTTTCACTGCATTCCCTTGCCGCATTGTTCGGTGCACTTTCAGTTTATTTTACAGGCCGCATTACTGCAAGACTGGGAGGTAAAATCTATTCACAATTACTCGCCTGTGCAACAATTATATCCATGCCGGCTTTTTTTAGTGCCAGCAGCTTTTATTCAATGAATATTATTGAAATGTTCCTGTGTATCATTTTTTTCAATATTCTTGTAAAACTCATAAAAGAAAAAAAGACAAAACTGTGGGTTCCACTGGGCATCATGGCAGGCATCGGGTTTGAAAACAAACATACATTCATCATTTACATAATATCGGTTTTAATCGGCCTGTTGATTGCAAAAGAAAGAAAATTGATTTCCAACAAATGGGCGCTTTTCGGTTTATTGTCTGCAATAATACTGATATTGCCCAACCTGATATGGCAGTATGCAAACAGCTATCCTTCACTGACATTTTACAAGGCAGCGTCATCAGGATCCAAGGAATATAAAATACCATTTTATGAAACATTCACCTATCTTGCCATTTTTTATAATCCAGCAGCGCTGCCTGTCTGGCTGATGGGCATAATTTATCTTTTTTTCAGGAAAAATGGCAGCGAACTGAAATTCATCGCATGGGCTTTTCTTTTTCTCATTATCTTGCTGCTGGTTTCGAAAACATCAAGGCCGGACAGGATTGCCGGTATTTTCCCGATTTTGACTGCTTCGGGATCGGTTTATAATGATGGAAGAATCCCAGAAAACATAGGAGGCAAGTATGCCAGGCAAAAACAAAAATGATAAAACGGTACTATATTTTCTGCTGCCTGCAATTATTGTGATGCTTTTTATTCACATCATACCTATTTTATCTACCATATATTTAAGCTTTATCGATCTTAACCTGTACAATCTGACGCGTTTTTTCAAATCCCCGTTTGTTGGTTTAAAAAATTTCATCGATATATTCGCCGGCAATGTTACGACGAAAAATCTTTTCTTGCTTTCTTTCAGGAACATATTTGTCTTCGGTCTGATTGTCATTCCCGTGAGCCTTGCCCTGGCCTTTGGAGTGAGCCTTTTGTTAAACAGGAACATAAAAGGGAAATCGTTTTATATCGGGCTGATACTTGTTCCGTATTTCACTATGGATTCTGTCGCGTATGGCGTATGGAGGCAGATATTCATAGCTTCCGACGGTTTTTCAACGGGAATGTTCAACAAATTCCTCATGGACATGGGAGCGATCAGGGAGCCCGTCCTGTGGTTTGCGGGCAATTATGCAATGATACCTGTAATTGCGGCCACCGTATGGAAGACCTGGCCATTTCTTGCAATAGTGATACTTGCAGCCCTTCGCACGATCCCGAATGAATATTATGAAATAGGTCAAATCGAGGGAGCGAATTCCTGGCAGGTTTTTTCACGTGTTACGTTCCCGCTGATGTGGCCGGTGCTCAGGGTACTTCTAATCATAACCGTTACATGGATAATTAATTCATACAACAATTTCATGATAATGCTGGGAATGAACAATACAGAACTTACAACAACGCCGTCACTGGCCATTGCCGGGCAAACTTTATTCGGAGCAAACTACAGTATTTCTGCATGCATGGCATTGATACTGCTCCTGTTTGTATTAATCGTGTCACTATTTTTACTAATAAGAAAAAAGGAGTATTACGCATGACAATTGAAAATATCAGTCTCACCGGTGAGGCAAGAAATATTTCATTGAACATAAAGACACATCTGGTTTTACTGCTCGTTGCCGCATTCATTCTCCTCCCCTACGCCGGCATGTTTTTCGCATCGGTCGTCTCATTCAGGGAAACACTTGTCAACGGACATTTCATATTCAGCCTTGACAATTATACCAAAGCGCTGCACAACAGACTCCTGATGAAGGATATGTCAAACAGTCTTATCATTTCCATCGGCACGACACTTTTTTCTGTCGTGATAAGCCTTTTTGCAAGTTATGCGACAGCAATGATAAAATCCGGCTTCAGGAACAAATTTGAAATATATCTTTATATCATCCAGATGTTTCCGGCAATCTCGTTTGCGGTTCCGTTTTTCGTGATATACGTGATGATAAGGAAATACACGGGCATTCCCATGCAGGACACATACCACGGACTCATCATGGCTTACACTTCATTTTCACTACCCTTCTGCATACTGATGCTCAAAAACCATATGATGTCCATACCGAAAGAACTGGCCGAGCAGGCACAAATAGACGGATGTGGCAGGCTGCAGATAATGTTCAGGATTTTACTGCCGCTCATGGCGCCGGGGATATTGACCGTTTCTGTTTATTCCTTCCTCATGTCATGGAACGAAATATTATTCGCATCGATATTTACCAAAGCGGGTACTCAAACCGTTGCAATAGGACTGACAAAACAGATTTTCCAGATATGGCCGGAATGGTGCGCTGCATGCGTCGTAATAACACTGCCTGTGGTAATCGCGTTCAGCCTGCTCCAGAAATTTTTCCTGAAAGGTCTCGGCAGTAACCTTTTCCTCAAATGATACCGGAGAATAACATGAAGACTTTTATTTATAATAACAAAAAAATATTTTTAACAACTTTATGGGTGACGCTTTTCATTTTTGCATTTTTATTCCTGGGGTTCAGGATAGGCCACGAAAGCATCTGGTACGACGAGTCGCACACATGGGCAGTTGTTAATCACGGTTTTGCGGATATAATGAATATTCTCAAGGGCGATTCGCACCCGCCGCTTTATTTCATCATGCTAAAAATTTTTACCCTGATGTCCGGCGAATCCCTCGCTGCCCTAAGATATTTCTCTATGGCCGGAACGCTCGCATTGATGAGTCTCGGTTTCGGGCCATTAAGAAGGATAACGGGAAATACGGGAGGATTTATTTTTTCATTGTTGACTGCCGTTGTCCCCGTATTCTCCTCGTTTTCGCAGGAAGCGAGAATGTACACGTGGGCATGTTTTTTTGTAACCGCAAGCCTCTGTTACGGGTACCTTATATTAAGTGAAAACAAAATTTCCGACTGGATAAAATTCACCGCTTTTACGCTCGCTTCCGCATATACGCACAACTATGCACTGCTTGCCGTTTTCTTTCTGAATGTATTCATGTTTGTCTATTTCCTGATGAAGGACAGGAAAAAAATATTTCCAATGATAATATCCGGCTCGATATCGGTACTGCTTTACATGCCGTGGCTCCTGACAATGCTTGTGCAGGTTAAGAATGCGTCCAACGACTTCTGGATACCGAAGGTATCGCTTTACTACACGGTTAAAACAATTTCGCTCATGTTTGAAAACAAATTTTATTCTTATGATTCTTTCCTGTCGCTCATAGGCACGGCCGCCGTGATTGTCATAATTTATTTCGGAGCCGTCCTTACACTGAAAGAAAAAAAAATCAACATCATGGTTCTTTCGCTCGCTGTTTATTTTTCTGTTTTTATATTCACTCTCATCTTCTCAATTTTCATTAAACCGATTTTTTATCCGAGGTATTTCGTTACCGTACTGGGCGCACTGCTTATCGCTGTTTCGTGGACACTTGCAAGGACAGGAAGCATGAAGACTGCGGCCGTTGCTGTTGCGGTGATCACATTGCTATCCATCCCGCAGAATGTATTCCTAAGGGTCAACCGCATAAACGGGCCGATGCACGAAGTTTCGGAGTATCTGAAAACCAGGGTCGGCAGAAATGACATATTCATACATGGCGACGAGCACACCCTGGGAACCTTTATGTACTATTTTCCGCACAACAGGCAGTATCTTTATGCACCTGACGGAGAGTTTTCTGATCACGAAAGTACCTTCGGCAAGAATACAACTGTTTTCAAGAATTTCGATGAAATCAAAACCGATCTGGGCTCGACCACAGGCAATGTATGGACGGCATGCGAAGGCTACTCCTATGCCGGACTTTCGGTCAATGTACTTTCAAGACGGAAATTCAGGGAAGACTTCAGGCCGGACAGCAAGGCTGTTGATTTCAAAATAAATGCATCGTGGTTTAAAATCAGGCTCGAACATTATACAGGAGACCGGTCGAAGTCAAAAATCAAGCCGGCAGTTTACGATCAGATCATAGCCGTTAACGACAGGGGGACAGAGCTTGAAAAGGACTGGTGGAAAAAAGCCGTCTTTTACGAATGCTTTGTAAGGGCCTTTAAGGATTCTGACGGTGACGGTTACGGCGATTTTAAAGGGTTGACGGATAAACTCGATTACCTGAAAAACCTAGGAATAACGGCGCTATGGCTCCTGCCCGTAATGAAATCGCAGGACAGGGATCACGGTTATGAAACGGTGGATTACAGGCAGGTTGAAAAAGATTACGGCACTATGGATGACTTTGAAAATCTGTTAAAAGAAGCCCACAGGAGGAACATTGCCGTAATAATCGATTTTGTCGCAAACCACACAGCCTATATGCATCCGTTTTTCCAGGATTCACTCAAGGATAGAAACTGCGCCTATCGCGAATGGTATGTCTGGTCTTTCGAAAACCCGCTTGACTTTCTGCCGAATGCCATAGAAAACCCGTGGAGAAAGGAAAAGAGCGGGTACTATTACGCATTCTTTTCAAAGGACATGCCGGATCTTAATTACAGGAACGAAAGCGTAAAAAATTACACCGGGGATAACGTCAAGTTCTGGCTTAACGAAGGGGTCGATGGTTTCAGGTTCGATGCGGCGGCATTGCTTGTGGAGAATGAAAAAGTCGAAGGCTGGCACGACCAGAAGGAAACGCACCGGTATTTCCAGTACCTGCGGACAATAATCGAAAAATATAAAAACAAATTTACGGTATGCGAGGCTGTGACCAACCCGTATGACCAGAGGATATCCAATGATTATCTTTCTGTCAAACCGCAGGAATTCCATTCGTCATTTGCATTCGGGTTCCAAAACATCATGATCAATGCGGTTAAAACCGGAAACCCCTCGAAAATAGACAGAGGATTGAAAGACATTATTCTAAGAGCGCCTAACGGCACGATGTATTCCACGTTCCTCGCTAACCACGATTTTATTTTTGGCACGAGGGTGTCGACGCAGCTTGGGAATGATCCGCAAAAATGCAAACTCTCATGTTCGCTGCTTTTGACACTTCCCGGCATACCGTTCATTTATTACGGCGAGGAGATAGGAATGGAGCAGGACAAGAGGCTTGAAGACTGGGAGAGCACACGCACCCCCATGCAGTGGAATAACGGCAGGAACGCGGGTTTTACCAACGGCAGACCATTCAGAATGATAAACAATAACTACCTTAATAAAAATGTTGAAGCCGAATCAAATGATCCGGATTCGCTCCTCAATCATTTCAGGAAGATGATAGGCATAAGGAAATCGCGTCCGGCATTTTCAACCGGCGGCTATGAAAAAATAAACACCAATGACGACAGCAAATTTTATGCATTCTCAAGAAGCGATGAAAAGGGCATTGTCATCGTCGTACTTAATTTTACAAATAGGTTATGCGATGTTTCATTAAACATGAAAGGGGTGCATTTCAGTATAAAAAAGTACAAGGCCGGCAGCGACCTTTTTACCGGAGAATCCGCGGACAGCTCGATTATATACAGCAGCAAAAAATTGCTGGTTAAAGACGTCAAACCCTACGGGATAAGGATTATCCCGTTTGACAAAAAATAATTCAAAGCATGATACCTGCGATCTTCCGTATTCAAATTTAATATATCCTGAGCGTGCTAAATTCATCAGAGAGCAGTACCGGATTATTAATAATCAAGTTGATTTTTTAACGGATTTAAAGCATTATTGAAGTGGGAATTATTAAAAATGCCGTATTGAGGGAGAATATGCGCCATAAAACAGGAAAAATCGTATGAAAAAGTCGTTTCACAGGAAATCCCGAAGCTTGTCAGGATTCAATATACAAGTTCATCCAATTACGGTAATCACATGAATAAATCCTATTCAGGAGACTCCATTTTCAGTTCAAATTCAGGGAGTAGCAACAGTTCGTCGGGCAGTACATTTTCTGGAAATTTATCGGGTTTCGGAGGAGGCTCATCGGGTGGAGGAGGAGCAACGTCCACCTGGTAGTTATTCACCCCATCAAAGCATGAACTTCCGTGATCCTCCGTATTCAAATTAATAATCTCTGCATTCGTTTATTCTGTTGTTGAATAGGAAGTATCCGCTGTGCCGGAAAGCAGCAAATTATCGGTATTCGAATCGCTGATGTCATTTGAATAAATCAAATCTCCAAGAGGATATTCAATCACATCGGTTTTCACCGTGTATTTTTTATTATATGCAAAATTGGCAAAGAAAACACCCGTGCCCAGTACCA
>JBJKSS010000355.1:0-3277 GCA_046703745.1 Spirochaetota bacterium | reverse complement strand
ACCTTTCTTTAAACCTTTCCTTGAATTTTTCTTCATCGAAAAAATGCCTGTGTTTCGGCGGATGCGGATGAGGGCTGAATTTGAACAATATGTGTGCCAGCAGTACGAGCCCCCATGCCTGCCAGTAGGTAATCTTCGGCAGGGTAAATATAACAGGCATGAGCCAGTTCCATAACAGCATGACGAAATAGCCGAATACAAAAGCCATTACAAATGCTATCACTATACCGCCGATTATTAATCCGACAATATATCTTGCCCTTGGATGTTTGAAATGTTTCATGCTTTTAACCTCCGTTTAGTCTTCATTGATAATTTCATTAATATATTTCAATTTGTTTTTCAGATTTAAGACGGCATATCTTTTTCTTGCAAGAAGCGTATTGATAGATATGCCTGTTTTTTCGGACATTTCCCTGAAAGAGACACCGTCTATTTCATTCGCAGTGAAAACCTTTTTTTGTTCTTCAGGAAGGTCGTCAATCGCCCTGATTACCTCGTCTAAAACCAGCGACTTGATGTAATCGTCTTCGATATTTATGCAGACATCCTCTATTATTTCTTCGAGAATATTTTCGTTTTCCCCGCCGTGAAGGGACACGGTTTTAAGACGCTTTTTCCTGTACCAGTCGGTGATTTTATTGCGCGCAATTGTGTAAAGGTAGCCGGCCAGGTTATCAACGGATTGCAGGGAATTTATATTGTCAAGAGCCTGGTAGAAAACATCCTGCAATATGTCTTCCGCTTCTTCTATGCTGTTGATCCTGGATTTAATATAGTTGCCCAGCTTTTTGTGCTCGTTTATAAAAGCCAGTTCCAGCCTGTTTTTCAATGTAATCTCCATACACTATTAAAGACGTTTAAAAGGCGGAATTATTGTAATAATATAGTGTTTTTTTACGGAAACAAGGGGTTGCAGCCTCTTGTTTGCCAGACAACCCCCTGAACTGAATAAAAAAAAAAATAAAAAATATGAAAAAAGAATTTGCTTTTTTGTATTAATATAATTAAAATTATATAAAAAATTACAAAAACAATTAAAAATGGGGCCCCAAATGAAATCAAGTAACAACAATTTGACAAAAAAAATCATAATAGCGTCTTTTTTAAGCATTTTTTTATCAATCACAATTATGCGGTTTTCCTGCCTTTCATCCTGAATTTCAAATATGATGAAATGATAAAATTATGGAAAACATTGTCAATAGATATCACACTGCTTAGCCCGGTTGCAGCCTATATAATTTACAGGATGTATTTACCGATCAGGAATGTCATAAACACATTAAACAGGGGAGAGATGCCTGATGACCAAAGTTACAATAAAGCCAGAAAGGCGCTGGTCATTATCCCGGGGTTCCTTTTTATTCTCGGTGCATTCTCATATCTTGCGGGCATAGGGATGAATTACACGATGAGCATCCTGGGAAAAAACCCCATGAAACCGGACATATTGATTTCCAGGATAATCATAGCTCTTATATGGGGCATGCTGAACGGGTTTATAACAGCAAGAATTCTGAATATTTTTTTGATACAGGCAAAACTTCAGTTGAAAATTTTCATTTTCGGCAAAAGCATCAGGGGGGAAATTAAGGAGAATATACTTGGCAGGCTGTTCATTCCCCTTTTTGTCCTTTTCCTTTTTGCCATAGTTACCAGCCAGATTACAAATTATCACCATAACAAGGAAATTTTAAAAACATCGGAAAACCAGGTTGCCGGTATATTCCAGAAGATAAACAATGGGGAAATATCGGCTGAAAATTCCTCGGGTATTGAAAACAATGTCCTGGAAAACATGAGGCACATCAACATGGACAAATTGAAACTTGATATATTTTTGGCGTCATTTTTCATTTTTTTCCTTGCCCTTCTCCTGTTCATCATTCTCCTCGAAACCAGATCGTATGTGAATAACCTGTCTTACCAGATAAAAAACATGACCGGCGGGAAACTTGACCTTACGAAAAGGATCAATATAACGAGCTTTGACGACATAGGCGAGATTACAAACGGCATAAATACGATAATAGACAATCTTTCAAGGACGTTCCAGGAAATAAAAAAGACGACCACTAAGGTTTATGAATCCGGCGAGATCATGCAAAAAACAATAACGGATTCACAAAACAGTGCAACAAACATGAATAACCTCATAATAGAAGTGGAACAAAACATAAACAACCAGATTAAAGAAATACGACGGTCGAGCTTTTCAACAATATGCTTCCCAAAATCGAGACTTCCATAACAAAAATCAATGATCAGGCAACATCGGTCGACAGCACTTCGAATTCTATCAAATCGACGATAGATTCATTTGCATCGGTCATACAATCATCCATCAGGGTTGATGCGTTGTTCAATGACCTCCTGAAATCCATTGAAACAGGCAACGATTACATAGTCGACTCGATCGAGGCGATAAATGAAATCAACAACACCAGTGTCAGGGTAAGTGAAATCGTCGAAATAATTTCGAATATAGCATCCCAGACCAATCTGCTTGCCATGAACGCCGCAATCGAGGCAGCTCATGCACAGGAATACGGCAAGGGCTTTGCTGTTGTCGCCGACGAAATAAGAAAGTTGTCAGAATCAACTTCGGATTCCACAAATGATATTACTTCCCTGATAACTGAGATGAACCAGAAAATAGTCAACGGCATGGGCATATTCGGGGAACTGAGGAAAATATTTTTCACAATGAATGAAAATATGAAAAATACGGGAACCATCATTTCCGAAATAGCATCATATTCAAGGGAGCAGGGAAAAAACACAAAAAACAATCTCAACCAGATAGAGATGCTCCTGGAACAAACCAACACCCTGAAGCAGAATTCCGAATCGCAAAAAAATGATGTTACATCTCTGGAAAGATCGATAACTCTCCTGAACATGGTTTCAGAAAAAATAACCAACGTGAATTCGGAGCTTAACAGGGGAATGAAGTTCATAATCAGCTCATTCAACAATATTAACAGCAATTCCAGACTGACCTTTGAAAACATCAGGGAAATGGAGATCAAAATCTCGGAATATAAATTTTAGAATTTGCGGCGGGTATTAAAAAAAGCGCTGACCGGTCTACAATCAGTGCCTGAAATTTTAAATTTTATTTATCAATATACTTCTGCAAAAAAATCATAACCTATTTTGGTCAACAGCCTGTCCTTGTCTTTTTTTGAAACCAACCTGGTGAGATTCATATTTTTCTTGCCGGATTTTAGCACTTCAAATTTGTCTATGGAATAAAAACTATAGGAGATGT
>JBJKSS010000354.1:0-4925 GCA_046703745.1 Spirochaetota bacterium | reverse complement strand
CCTTATAAGCGGCCTGAACACATGGAAAAATATTGATGAATTAAACGATTTGGTGCAATTCATCTGTCTGGCCAGAAACAATGTAAAACCTGTTGATTTAAAATATGATATAATATATGCTGATAACCGGGTGATAGAGATTAGTTCCACGGAAATACGGAACAGGATAAAAAATAATCTGCCGATAGATTATTTCGTGGCTCCGGGTGTAAAAAACTATATCATGAAACACAGATTGTATAAGGATTAGTATATGGCGCAGTCTTTTGCCAGGAACAGGAACAATATTACGGGCTGGATCATAATTGCCGGTATTTTTTTAATTATTATAATAACAGTCCTTGCCGGTAATTTTTTCAAAAAAGAGGAAAAAATCGAAAGGAAAATCAAAAACGGCGATACACTTTCGTTCCTTGTTGCCGCTTATGATGATAATGAGGTTATAAAGGGCGGATTTGTTGTTTTTTTTCAGACAAAAACCAACCGGTGTGCTGTTGTATCGATTTTGCCGAAAACCTATGTTTCATTTGGAAAAAACGGTTATTATACTTTTGAAGAGGCCTTGAAGAAAAAAATAAGCTTCAAGGAAATCCAGACCGGTATTTCAACCCTGATAGGCACGGATATTAATTATTATATGTTTATTAAAAAAAATGATCTTGTTAAACTGATCGATATGAATAATGGAGTGGAAATATATTCTGACGGAATAAAATTGACAGCATTGGATGTTGATATCCCGCCGGGTACTGTTCTCCTTGACGGTGACAAGGCCGTAGAGTATTTGTCGTTCCTGGATCCAAATGACAAGAATACCGAATACGATCAGTTGAAAAGAATTCAGACTTTATTAAAGGGATTTCTTAAATTAAAACCGGATTTTCTCGAGCAATTTAACAGGGAGATAATCTCAAATTATATATACAAACTGTTCAATACCAATATTTCCTTGAATGAATTCCAGATTTTGTACAGGGAAATCAAGAATAAAAAAATAAAATCTGGTGTCAGCGATTATTCCATGGGAATGACCAGTATCATTTTATACTGTGATAAAAAAAATATTCCCGGTTATGATTACATTTATCTTCCCAAAAAATCGGATCAATGGTTCTGGAAGGAAGTCAAGGACGGGGTTGATTCTATAAAAATGGATTATAGTGACGAATATTCCGGTACCCAATCCATTGAAATATTGAACGGTACCAGTACAGTCGGACTGGCCAGCAGGGCGGGCGATTTTTTGTCAGGATTCGGATTTAATGTATTGAGTGTAGATAATGCCGAAGGCAATGATTTTGAACATACAGTAATCATTTCTTATGGCGATGAATTAAAGGCCAAACGTTTATCAGAGTTAATAAAATGCAGCAGGATCGTCGTCAAGGATGAAAATGCAGAAAACAAAAAGATTGATTTAACACTGATACTTGGCAAGGATTTTGACGGAAAGATAGTCAGATAAGATAAATATCGCCTGCTTTTTTCAGAAATTAGTCAAAGATTTAATTGGCTTATCAATGTTTTAAAATAATATTCAATGTTTTTTCTGTCTCCTGCATTAAAAAGGTTCAATTTTATTTTGAAGTTTGATTTGAAATTTTTTGATTTTATACAAATACAGTTTTTGATGAATTGAACATCCTGTAATTCATCGTTTTTAATAAAAAAACTGGAACCGAAACTGTAGGGTTTCAACACAAAGTAGTCCTCGAATATGCTTAATACTATATGTTTCCTCTCCAAAAAATAAAGTGTAAGCAGTACCAGCATACAGAGAAACAGCGTAAAAATGTTAAAGTACTTGAAAACAAAATATGAAATAAAAATCAAAACCAGGAATAATATGCTGACTATCAAATAAAGATTCGTGAGCCACCTGTTGTAATAATAGTTTTTTGGATAATCATCCAATTTATAAATCCTTGGATAAATTTTTGACCATTTTCAACAATTCTTCATTTTTCTTTTTGTTTTTGTTGTAAAGATTCATCTGATACCTGTCATATTTTTGAATATCAGTAAATTCAGAGTATTTAATATCGTTTTTGGGAATGTTTGCAGACAAGTATTCTGCAATGTGCGAAGGGGCGCTGAAAGGGTCCAGGAATAATTCCGCAGTGTCTTCTGTAATCTGAAGAAAAGTTTCCGTTACCTGTGTAACTTCAAGCGAACAGGCATTATCAATCGTTTCAAGAAGTTTTTCACTTTCCTTGATTCTTTTCCTGGCATTTTCATTTGACTTTTTTATCTCCGCAAGATATGAGCGGTTTGCCTGCAGGTATGCGGCTATCAATTCCTTTTCATTCAACCTGTTGTGAGTTTTTTTGAATTCTTTAATGCCTTCAAGTATTTCTTTTTTGCTTGCAGAATTCAATATCATGCCCTCAAGCTCGATTATAAAATTTTCAAGGTAAGGAGTCTGAATGGCCTCATAAGCCTGGAATAACACTGAAGCCCTGTTAATTTTATCATAAAGGTCGGAGTTGAATACGACTTCATAAATTTCAGAATTTTCAAGAGGATTGATCCTCACTATTACTCCGTCCCTTACGGCTATATTGCCTTTCCTGCCGAAGATGACCCCGAATTCATTGGGTTCGACAGCTTCATAAACGGGCATACCCAAACCGCCGTCTTCAACAAATTCCCTGAATGTTTTCGGGGTTTCTACATGTCCCTTTATATCTGTGGCATACCCGTTTTTATCAAACTGGATGGATTCGATTATGAATACCGGTTCTGTGTTTGCTTCATTCATGATGCCATAAAATATGGCAGATCCCAGTCCGGCTGTTAACTGCATTCCGGATAAAATTTCTCCGATCCTGTCAACTATTTGGGAAGGAGTTAACTTTGTTCCGTATTTTTTTACAGCATTTATTCCAGGGATATTTTCCGAAAACAGCATGGCTGCACTAATAAATAAAAAAACAAAGGCAGATATTATTGATTTTCTCATTTAGGGATTCTCCTGATAATTAAATTTTATTTTGAACTTGCCGGCAAACTGATGACGAAATCACTTTTTTCAGGCTTGACTTTTTTATCGGCAAGGATAATGATTTTTGCCTGGGAAATATTCTGTTCGACTGATTCAACAACAGCCGCTCCTATCAAATTTTTGGAATACCCCAGGAATTTTCCTGATGAATCCTTTAATTCATCTCCTACCATTACTATGAACAAATAATCATCTTTTTTAATGCCGTTTTTTTCTGAAACGGTTGTTGTGATACGGTTATTTTTTACCTCAATAACTTCGCCCATAAGGGGATATTTTTCTTCAATAAAATTGACTGTCTGCCCGATTGCATCATGTAATGCAGAATAATATTGAGGTGAGAGATCAACATCTTCCCCTGTTGCATTCAGGGTATTTATGGGTCTGTTCGTTAAATTTCTGGGACCTTTTATAATCATACCGTCTGAAGTTACAAATAATTTTTCTTCATTCGTTGCAGAAATATTTTTTGTGTATTCGATCACTCCTGTTGTTGTATTGCTTATGGTAATCGAAAATCCGACAGAAACCTTTAATGAAAAATAGCCGCCTTCCTGTTTGACAATCGGATATGAATGTGTAATTTTGCCTGTTAGCACATAGCTGGCTATTTTAAGATTGCCAAGCTCGACATCCGTATCATCGGTAAAATTGTCATTCCCCACCTTGCTTTGTTCCCTGTAAATCGCTTCGAGGTCATCATCGCCGGACAGGAGTATGTATCTCCCCGTATCTGCTATCCTGCTTTTCAGTTCATCCTCAAAATTATAATCCTTGTTGTGGATCGCCTTATAAAACGAAAGAGGGGTTTCAAATTTCATTATCCTCAATACCGGTTTTATGAATTCAACAGGCTCTTTTTTTAAAACTTTGGATACATAATCATTATTGAACCCCGAAGGCATTATTAATTCTTCAACTGATTTTGGATATGTCGATTTGTCGTTTTTAGCATTAAAAAAAACAAGCATTAATAATATAATTATTAAAAAATTATTTTTATAAATTTTCATTGATTTTTTCTCCAAAAATATTATCTTAAAAACAAATGCAACATTTTAAAAATGGTTTAAACAAATATTCTATAATAATATTGTATTATAAAAAACAAAAATATATAATATTTTTGTAAATAAATGTAGAATTTTAAAAAAATATTTTAATATGATGAAATTAAAAGTTAAATTATGTTTTGATTCAATACAATTAGGACAAATTATTTATAATAATGTTAAATTCAATTTAATTTTTTGTGCAAGGTGGTTTTTATATGTTGTATTCTATGCTTAAAGAAAGTATAGATAGCATGATTGATGATATATCTGCTGGAAAAGAAGAATGTTATAAAATTTCTTCATTCAATTTAATCAGGGATCAGAATGTCCCTATTACCATCAGGGCAAAGCTGTTGTATCCACTTGAACAGATCAGGTTTACATTATTCTGTCCCTTTTTATTGGTAAATTCTGACGTTGAATTCGTTGAAATAATAAGACAGGATAATGAGGAAGATTATTATAAATTATTAAGATTATTGTCAAGATTTACAACTTTAATAGAGATGTTGAAACAATGGGTTGAGAAGGAAGCACCTAACATGATAAGATGGGGTGAAGGTGTTATATTTGATAAAAACGGCAGGACAACCAAAATACCATATTCATTATTTCCAAAATAATTATTCATTTTTTATTTAAATTTTAATTGACATCATCTTATTATTTTGATAGAAAAACGTCTATCTTCATTAAATTAGTTTGACTAATTTAATCTGCTTTTAAATAATTTATATTATTTATTTGTTCTTTAACATTACTATGACAGAGAATGTTTGTGCGAGTTTTTTTTAATTTTAAGAAAAACCAGCGTTAATTTTTTTTTAACAGGATTAGCTTGTATTTGCCCTTTAATTAGGGCAATT
>JBJKSS010000353.1:0-6383 GCA_046703745.1 Spirochaetota bacterium | reverse complement strand
CCCCAGCACAATGAAAAACAGGATGAACAGGAAAAAGAATGTTACAAACTCCGAGCATGATTTTTTGAGCCTGTCGTATTCTTCCTTCTTTATGAATCCCGAAAAATACGGGATCAGCACTATCGAGATAGTGCCGAAAACAACAACGTTGAATATTATATCCGGCAGCCTGAAACTTGCGGAATAACAGTCGGACAAACCCTGGCTGTTAATCGCCCCGTACTTCAGGCCTATAAGTGTGCTCCTTAAGAGGCCGAGAACCCTTGATAAAAACGCACAGACAACAACTATCAGTGTTGATTTGATGAATTGGGAAACATTCCTTGACAATAGATAACTCCGGCAGCAGTAAAATGATCAGCTTATCTGAAAATATGTTATTTTTTCATTTCATTAGTAGCATTTTTTTCTTTATCTTGATAATATTTTTTCAATATTTTTTCAAAGTCGAGTGAAACATAGCAGTCGAGCATGAACTTGCTGTAAAGCGGGGGATGCGTATCAGTAAATTCAGGATATATCCCGCCCCTGAAATTTAGGTAAATGCCGCTTGCTGGACTGAATCCCCCTCCGATATAGGCAACTGTATTCAACTGGAAATTTTCCAGGCTGGTAAAATCGTAAACAATCTGCTGTGTTTCGAACATGAAATATACATTGAAATTTACCAGGAACTTTTCCCTGCTGTCATAGCCGATCTTCAAATAAAACTTGTCGTAGTATTTCGGGAAGGTAAGCTGGTACCGGCTTTCCACGAAAAAATTATTCAGGAAAGAATAGCCGACCTTCAGCCTGAAACCGAAGTTATAATCATATATGTTCACGCTTCTTCGGGAAAGTTCGTCAAGCCAGTCATTCATGACGTTCCAGCGGTTTTCCCTTGTTGCAATGTATATCGAATCAAACAGCCCCACTTTATTCAGCCCGGAATCAAAAATGGTTTCAATGCCGAATTTAAAATCGCCCATCCTCAGGTCAAGCCCCAGGTCGCCCGACATGTTTGATGCAATCGCAGCGGGATTCTTCCCGGCACAGGCAGCGAACGATGAACGGTTGTCGTAATAATTGTTTGACAACGGGAGGTACATGCCATACGAGGCGAACATCGAAAATTTGAGAGAAGGCACATTGAAAACATCATAGGCAAGCGTCGTATTGAACTGCATGGGGAAAAAAGCTTCGGTGTTTTCAAATTTTATAAGGTCATAGCAGTCGATGAATGACGATAGGCGAAATCTCAGTTTGTTGCTCTTATTCGGCGTCATGAAACTTACATCTGCACCGTAAAGCCCTTTGGGCATGGTATCTTCGGCATATATCATCGCCTCGAACCAGCCGAGGTTGTAGGTGTTGACAAGAGAATGTTTTCTCAGGAAAGGATAAAACGCAAAGGAATTAAAATCCATCAGCGAATACTGAAGGTAATCCGAAACATCAAAATTGTCGCCGGCTTTGAGATATATCATGTCGTCCGGATTATTGTACCTGAATACCCTGTGTTTCAGCAAAAAATCATCCATGATATCAAAAATAATCGCACCGATGTTACCGCCCTGATCGGTGCCGAAAGACCATTCGTTATTCCCCCTGTTAACCTTGAGAAACCTTTCGTTCGTAGTAATCTTGCTTATAACCAGGTCGAAGGGGAAATAAAAACCGAACTCGTATTTGTCCTGGATTATTCCTCCGGGCATGTAAACAAGTTTTACTGCAAAATTGGCCCCGTTATTGTCATGGAATATCTCTCCAAACTCGAATTTAAGGAACATGCCCGCTATGCTATATGCCGGAGGAACGGATTTTGTTTTTTTAAATTGAGGCGGCACCTGTTCATTGACAGGGATTTTCCCCTCTTCCGTCTGTCCGGCATAGTACCCTTCCAGGGCAAAGGCGAGATTGTCTGGCAGGTTTTTTGACCTGAACAGCATGTCAGCGGTCCATCCGGCTGATGCATTAACTTCAATGGAAGCGGGCGGATAAACCTTGTAATCAAGAAAATCACATTTTTGCAGTTTGCCGGCATCAAATGAATTTGAAGCGTCACCGAGCGACGTAAGATGAACATTGCCGTCAAATACCGCCGCATAGCCCGTCCTGTTGTTATCCGCATTGCCGGCAGAAATCAGGCAAAAATCTGCTCCATTGGACGAAACTTCAACTGTCCTCGAAGTAACAGCGATATTCAGGCCTTTGCCCGATACGACCCTCATCCCGCCGTATATCATAGTAATGTTCAAAACATCACCGGCATGACTGAACCTGAAATCGGAGTTTTCCATCAGCAAAAAGGCGCCCGCAGGTTTGTCGTTCCTGTAGAGGATCATTTCTGCTTCCTGGTTATCCAGTGTCAGCAGGGTTTCATTTTCATTAATTGTGTCGCCTGTTTTGATGCTTTTATCCGTGCCGTCAAGCTTCAGCACAGGCGGCGAGTTATCCTCAGAATCGATATGAATGATTTTTGCATAAAAAACATCGTCCGCAAATGCATTAAGGCCCGAAAGAACAACCGCCGTTACAACAATAAACGTCTTTATTATTTTAAAATACAAATGAAATCTCCACGGAAACAAATTTCTGTATATCCCTGGCAAAATAACTCAGGTTGGTATCGTACCAGTCATACATCGAGTAATCCTTCTGGCCGGGCCGCTGCGTATATTTCGTCGGGACAACATATCCCTGTGCAAGCTCTGCGTAAGGATCATACGGCTGCATATCAGTCGTGCTGGTGCCCGGCACGGCGAACCAGGGCCTCTGAACGCCGATCAAAATACTCATCTTCGCACCGTAAAAATTATACCCGGCCTCGAAGGAAAACCTGAAATCCCTTGTGATAGAGTCGATAAAGCCGCCGCCGTTGCCTTCGGTATAAATGGCATTCATGCCGGTCTCATAATAGACATCAAAGAATAATCCCGGCACCACGGTATTTTCCATTATGAACTTCATCGAAAACCGCGCCGTAAACTGTGCTATCAGGGGTATCGTCACGTTGAATTCGAATCTCACTTTTTCGTTGAATCCGTACAGCCCCAGACCAGCCATTATGAAAAAAGTATAATCTTTATTGCTGTCTAAGGCAAGATATTGTTTTTTTCTCAAAATTTCATAGTTGGAACTGAAATAATCAAGAAAATAATGGGGGGATTGAAGTATCATCCCGGTTGATATGCCGAGAAGCTTGCCTGAATTCTCAATATTGATGAATTTTGCCGTTACATGGGCCTTGAGCCCGAATCCCGCATTGAACGGCCGGCTGTTGTTGAAATCAAGCAGCATCCCTATATCATTCGACTGCGTTAACTTAACGATGTTATTCTCCCACTCGAAAATATCGTTAAAATCCGTAAACAGGGGAAAAGACGTATAAATATTGCTATAAGTGGTTGTCAGGTTTCTGTAGCTTGTGATCTGGTCCACATACTGGCTCGAAAGCCTGTTTGATTCCGTAGAATTAACGTCAAGGGCAAATGTGGTACCGACTCTCAATTTGTATTTGTCCCTGTACGGGGTAAACTTCATCACATCGATGCCGGAATCAAGGGCGAATATGTCCGGATCAGCCAGGTCATTCATCAAAAAAGTAATATCAAGCGGAAGGTTCCGGAGATTGAGCTTTTCAAGCTCCTCGCCGTTGAATTTGAAATAAACCCCAAACTCCCTTCCGGCTGGCAGAAAAGCCTGGTTATGAAAATCCCTCACCAAAAATCCGCTCCCGAATGTCGTATACGGATTTTTACCCATGTTGAAATAAAAAGGTGAAGCAGGTGTGCCGTATCTGATGAAATCGATTTTGTCGAGGTATAAAATGAGCGTATTAATGCCCGCATTGGGCAAGTAACCTTCGGGTATGTACCAGTCGAGATAGTCGAATGCGGTTATGTGATTGCCGTTATAGGTATAGGAATAATACCCTGCCTCTCCCAGAAAAAACCTGAACCTGAATTCGAAATTTGTCCCGAAGCTGAAATCATCGAAAGAAAAAACCGATCTGGTAAAAAAAGTTTCATAATCCGTTATCCCGGCGGCATCGCTTACGCCCTTGACGGAAAATCCGGTGTCGAATAATGCCTGGATAACATGCTCCCTGTCGTTTTTATCCTTGAATTTGAATTTAATCGGATAAAGATCGAGAGGAATCAAAAAAATCATCACGATTAATATAATTTTCAACTTATAATTAATAAACTGCATCAAGTCCTCAAAGTCGGTTGACAAAGACACCGGATTATACAATGATTTTTAAAATAATTCTATTGAATTTTTCTGTTTAATATTATAAATTTGCCCCCTATCAATTTCAGGGAGAATCAAAATTGGAAAACATAAAAAAAATCGCCCTTGCCTATTCAGGGGGGCTCGATACATCAATCATAATACACTGGCTCAAGGAGCACTACGATGCAGAGATAGTCGCTGTGTGCATCAATGTGGGACAAGACGAAGAGCTTGAGGGACTTGAGGAAAAGGCAATAAAAACCGGTGCCTCAAAATTTTACTGCATCGATGCCACCAAAGAACTCGTTGAAGACTACATTTTCCCCATGGCAATGTCGGGCGCACTTTACGAAGGCAAGTACATGCTCGGTACATCCATCGCAAGGCCCCTGCAGGCAAAAATACAGGCCGAAATAGCATTGAAAGAAAACTGTGACGCACTGTCACACGGCTGTACCGGCAAGGGCAATGACCAGGTAAGGTTCGAGCTTACATACAAAGCGATCGCGCCGCATCTTAAAGTCATCGCACCGTGGAGGCTCTGGGACATAAAATCAAGGGAAGACGCCATCCTGTATGCAAAGAAAAACAACATCAACCTCGGCGGCATCTCCGAAAAAAAAATATATTCGAGGGACAGGAACATCTGGCACATCAGCCATGAAGGCGGGGAGCTTGAAAACCTCATTAACAGGCCGAATGAAGGAATGTTCGTCCTTTCAAAATCGCCGAAGGATTCTCCTGACAAGGAAACTGAAGTAACGATCGATTTTGAAAAGGGTGTCCCTGTCGGCATTGACGGCAAAAAAATGGACGGAGTTAGTATCCTTGCATATCTCAACAGGATCGGCGGTGAAAACGGGATAGGAAGATCCGATATTGTCGAAAACCGCCTCGTGGGCATGAAGAGCCACGGCGTTTATGAAACTCCGGGCGGCACGATACTTTATGCGGCATTGAACGAGCTGCGAATGATGGTGCTGGACAAGGATTCATTGAGAATCATGGAAGGAATTTCCGGCACATACGCGGACCTCATTTATAACGGAAAATACTTCACCAATGTCAGGTCATCGATCGAAGCATTCGTCGGGGACCTGATGAAATATGCAACCGGCAGCATTAAGCTCGCACTGTACAAGGGCAATATCATCATTGCCGGGAGGGAGTCGAAGTATTCGCTTTACAACGAATCGCTTGCTTCATTCACAACAGGCGAATTATACAGCCAGAAGGATTCTGCCGGATTCATCAACCTTTTCGGCCTCCAGGTGGGCATTGAAGCAGAGGTGCATAAAAAATAATTTTCAAGGAACAATTTATGAAGAACAAACCCTGGGGCGGAAGATTTGACGAGGCCAACGATCCTGTTTTCGAAAAAATGAACAGGTCGCTTGATTATGATATCAGGCTGTTCAGGCAGGACATACTTTTAAACAGGGCATATTCGAAAGAGCTTGCAAGGCTCGGCATAATTACGGAAGCCGAGCTGAAAAAAATAAACACCGGCCTTGCAAAAACCGAAAAGGAAATAGAATCAAAAGGTCTCTCCCTTTTTCCCGCACATGTCGAGGACATTCACATGGGCGTTGAGGAGCTCATGACCGGACTGATCGGAGATGCGGCAAAAAAAATGCATACCGGCAAGAGCCGCAACGACCAGGTGGTAACAGATGTAAGGCTCTATCTAATTGATGAAGTAAAAAATATCCTGGGCCTGCTTAAACCACTGCTCGGCACTATACTGGATATCGCCGAAAAAAACATAGATGTGGTTATGCCCGGGTACACTCATTTGAGACAGGCCCAGCCCGTTCTGTTTTCCCATTACATGATGTCGTACTTTTTCAGCATTGAACGCGATTGTCAGAGGCTTATCGATTCTGTCAAAAGAATATCCATAATGCCGCTCGGAAGCGCCGCCCTTGCCGGCAGCGCATTCCCGTTAAACAGGGAGAAACTGAAAAAAGACATGGGATTCAGGGAAATCAGCCGCAACTCCATGGACGCCGTCCTGTCGAGGGATTTCATACTGGAATTCCTCTCCGACATTGCGATACTCTCGTTGAGCCTTTCGAGGATGGCCGAGGATTTCATAATATTCACGAATGAAAATTTCAATTTCTTCGAGCTGTCCGACAGGGTGACGACCGGTTCATCGATAA
>JBJKSS010000352.1:0-4345 GCA_046703745.1 Spirochaetota bacterium | reverse complement strand
ATATGATACCTGCCAAAGTTCTGGAAAAACTCGTGGAAAGCGAAGAGTTCAGGGATTTAATACCCAAAAAATATCTCACGAGGGAAATTAAACTCAAAGGATTGCCGAAAGGTGAATGCGTTGTCATAAAGAATGACGATATAAACAATCTGCTGATCCTGTGGACACTGGGAAGATTAACCCCGATTCAAAAAGCATGGTCTGTGCATGCAATAAAATAAACCCGGCCGCCAAATATCAAAACATTACATAGGTTATATGCAAATTTCAGATTTATCCTCCAATTTGCACGCCATCTATTTTTAATATTTGAGCGGCCGGATCATTTATTATTAAAACCTTCTTCTTCTGTTTTCTGTCCTGACAAATCTTCTTTTACCGCCATCCCTGCTTCTTCCTTCGGGTTCATCGGTAACATCATCATCAAGATTCATTGAAAAATTAAGCCTTCCCTGCTGATCGATATTCAGAAGCTTGACCTGAACCTTCTGATCAACGGAAAGCACATCACTGACATTGTTTACTCTCTCTTTCGATATTTTGGAAATATGCACGAGCCCTTCCTTGCCGGGGAAAATTTCAACGAATGCACCGAAATCCATGATCCTGGAGACCCTGCCCTGGTATATTTCACCCGCAACAGGATCGCTCACAATGCCGGCAATGATTTTTTTGACAGTCTGGATATTTTCCATGTTTACACCGGAAACCGTGGCCTTGCCGTCATCCTCAATGTTTATTTCCACATCATAATCACTTATCAGCTGCTTTATAACCTTGCCGCTTGGCCCAACTACCTTACCTATTGATTCAACCGGCACCATTATGCTTTCAATTTTCGGGGCCCTTTCAGAAAGTTCCTTGTTAGGCTCGGGTATTATTTGATGTATTTTGTCCAGTATGATCTGTCTTGCCTTTTTTGCCTGTGCAATCGACTGTATAATGATTTCAAAGGTGAGCCCCTTGATCTTCGTATCCATTTGAATGGCTGTTATGGAATCATAAGTACCGGCAATTTTAAAATCCATATCGCCGGAAAAATCTTCAAAGCCCCTGATATCCGTTAATGTAATAAACTCATCATCTGTCTCGCCAGTCATCAGGCCTATTGAAATACCGGCAACCGGTTTTTTAATGGGAACCCCGCCTGCCATCAAGGTTGTAGTCGAGGCACATGTTGAAGCCATCGACGACGAGCCGTTTTGTCCCATGACTTCCGATACGAGCCTGATCACATACGGAAAATCCTTGCTGTCCGGTATTACCGGTAGGAGCGCTTTTTCTGCAAGTGCACCGTGTCCGATTTCCCTTCTTCCCGGCGAACCAACCCTGCCGGTTTCGCCAACCGAATACGGCGGTGCATTGTAATGGTGGATATAGCTTTTTTTAGACTCACCCTCGAGTGATTCAAGAAGCTGTTCATTACCCGGCGAGCCCAGGGTAAGAATGTTCAATACCTGTGTTTCGCCCCTTTGAAACATCGAGCTGCCGTGAACGCACGGAATCGGATTGATCCTGATGTCTATTTCCCTTATATCTTCCAATCCTCTGCCGTCGATCCTGCGTTTATTGTTCAAAATATTGGCCCTGATCTGTTTCTTAAAAAGTTTGTCAAGTTCGTCCAAAATTGCTTTCTTCGTAAACTGTTCAAGCTCTTCCGGGGTGAATAGAGCCAAAACCGGATCGGCGACCATGTTTTTGAATTCCGTACGCGGGAGCTCCTTTTCTGCTGCAAACTTCACGAAGTATTCTTCTATCTTCTGGAGGGCCAAATCCCTGATTTTCGGCATTATCTCTTCCGGATTGGCCTTTGGCGTGAATGAAACCTTTGTCTTGCCGTAATTCTTTTCAAGCTCAAGCACCTTGTCGGCCACTTCACCGAGGTATTTGTAGGAATATTCAAAAGCTCTTTCTATATCATCATCCGGTACGCAGTCAGCGGCACATTCTATCATTATTATTTTTTTGCCGTTGCCTGCAAGCATGAGCTCGAAATCCTGTCTTTTGCATTCCTCATAGGTCGGATTAACGACAAAATTGCCGTCAACCTTGCTTATCCTCAAGCCACCGAGGTTGCAGTCAAACGGGATATCGCTTAAAGCTATGGATATGATCGCTGCGGTAAGGCTCAATGCATCATGGGGATTTTTTTTGTCGCTTGAAAGCACATTGATAATCAGCTGTACATCCCTGGTAAAGTCCTTCGGGAACATCGGTCTGATCGACCTGTCTATGAGCCTGCATTTCAGTATGGCATCATCGGAAGGCTTGCCTTCCCTTTTGACGAATTTGCTCGACTTAATCAATCCTCCGGCATAGAGACTTTCGTTGTATTCAACTGACAGCGGAAAATAATCCAGGCTTTCGTTTTCTTCACCCATGGTAACTATTGCCTGGACTATTGTGTCATCGCATTGAAGTGTTACACTTGAATTTGCCTGGTGGGCATACTCGCCTATCCTTAAAGTAGCTTCCTTGTCACCAAGCTTGATTTTTTCTTCGATAATTTTTAACATAATTTTACTGTCCTTTTCCTTTAAGTATTTCCGCATGAGAATGATTTAATGTTTTTTTAAAACCACAAGTGAACAAAAGATAAAAGATTGAAGAAGAATTATTTAAGGATGCTGCAAATTTTTCACACAAAGTTCACAAAGTGCATGAAGAGTGCACCATTTTAATGATACCTGATAATCTTCATATTCTTTGAGATCTCTGTGCGAAATCTCTATCCTTACTTACAGCAAGTTTAATCTTCATGTTCCCTGTGGTTTAAAATTTTAATCAACCACCCGGATTTAATTATATTATATTTATATCCAATTATTCCAATTGTGTAAATATAAATATTGCAAATTATACAGTTTTATTACCGTTAATTCCCAAAATATAAATCAGTAATAGCAGGAAAGGGCTATTAAAAACTGCCCGGGAATATAGAGCCCCCAGACAAAAATGACGTCGAATTTGATTTTTTTATAGAAAGCGTCGACTCCAACTATCAAATCGGACAGCCAGAACAAGAGTGCCCCGGCAGTAATTAAGATCGATCTTTCATTGATTTTTGTGGCAAGATTGCCGGCTGCCATAAGCAGGGTGAGTGAAACCGCTATCATATACGGGCCGCTTAAAATTTTTATTACATTCGTCCTGAAATTATTCCTGAACAGGAAGAATGTGAATAAAAGTATTATTGCTATCATTACAATGATAAAAATCTGGTAGTAACTGAAGGAATAATTCAGTGAAAAACAGTAAATATAAATTGCATGCGTAAAGAGGAAAAATATCATGCCGAACTGGAGGTTTTTCTGATCACCGTTTTCATACATGTTGAATATGTCGCCTGCAAGGGAAAAAATAAGGGCAAGAGTTATCAATATCGCATACCGGCTGTAATCCTCAGAAAGGTTAAACAGTACAAAAACAATGACAAAGATTGTTGTAAGGGGTGTGAAAAAGAATTTCAAATTGGTATTGCCGGATAATGAAAAAACAATTTTGAGCACCAATGATAAAAATATCAGAGCAATGATTATTGCAAAAATCATGATTGATTCTCCAAAATTAAAACTTTAACGTTATTATACAGTATAATTACAATAATCAAAAGCTTTAAATAAATATTGACTTTTTTCGGTTAAATGATATTTATATCTAAAAGTATCACAATTGGGGTTAATATCCTCGCATACTATTAAGGAACAAAATGGATTTTTCTCATATTAATTTCCAGGCCATATTAATAGGTTTGCCTGTGTTGATTGTCTCAGGCTCTTTGCATGAGTTCGCGCATGCATATTTTGCGGATATCCAGGGAGATCCAACACCCAGAAAATTCGGCAGGCTTACGATTAACCCGATGGCCCATATAGACATGATCGGCACCATTATTTTCCCGCTGCTTAATGTATTCACCGGGCTCAAGTTCCTTTTCGGCTGGATGAAACCGGTACCGACAAACCCGAACAATTTCGCCAATCCGTCGAAAGGCCAGGCGCTGGTTGCATTCGCAGGCCCCTTCTCGAACCTCATGCAGGCACTGGCGGCCTCATTTGTATACAAACTGCTTTTATTGTTCATTACCGCATTTATCATCCCGTTTTTCCCGGCTCTTGCAAACCCTCTTGTTTTTTTTATGGAAAAAATTTTATTCATGTATATCGCCGTCAACATTTTGCTCATGATTTTCAACCTTTTTCCTTTCCCGCCATTGGATGGAGGCTGGATATTAAGACACATCCTGCCGGACTCCGGAAAGCAGATTTATGACAGGATATATCCTTTCGGTTTCCTGATTTTGATTGGCTTGATGATAACCGGAATATTCAACGCCGTATTCGTT
>JBJKSS010000351.1:0-12922 GCA_046703745.1 Spirochaetota bacterium | reverse complement strand
ATATATCCGGTGATGCCGATACCCATGAATCAGAAATAAGCGCAGGCGGTGAAGTGAGGGCGTTAAATTTAATCACCAAAAAGACAAAGATTACAATTACCGGCGAAGGGAAATCAAAGGTTAACGTGTCCGATGAGCTTGATATCAAGATCGGCGGATTGGGAGGCAACGGAGCCATTGAGTTTAAGGGCAGTCCGAAAATGAACATCGATTCATTTGGCAAGGCTTCCATAATTTCTGTAGAATAAATCAATGTTTTTTGCCCGACCAGCTAAGCATCATAATTGTTGGCTGTTATTTCGGAAAACAATTTTCAATAAAGGTTAATATTTCGATTAATTTGGTGCTTAAATGGCCGGGTATTTTTTATTTGTATATTTTCAACCTGTTATTTCAAAAACGATTCGTTATTTTCCTGCAGGAATGTCATAAAAATTATTTCAAATAGGCGCTGGACGCAAGAGGGATAAAATAAATGTAAACATGGGGCATAAATTTAAAAAAACATTGACAACTGCATTCTTATTTAATAGTATGCAATCGTTTAAATTCAAAAAATAAATTTTAAAAAAATAGAGGAGTCATACAATGGCAACAAAAATTGCGATCAACGGATTCGGAAGGATCGGCAGGCTTGTTTTTTCTGCTTTGGTGGAACAAAATCTTTTAGGTACCAAATATGATGTTGTGGGTGTTGTTGATGTCAGCACCGATGCTGCATATTTTGCATATCAATTAAAGTATGATTCAGTCCATGGCAAATTCAAAGGCGATTTAAAGACTGAAAAAAGCGATCCAAGTTTGGCAGAAGATGATGTGCTTGTTGTAAATGGCAACAAAATCAAATGTATTGCCGCAACAAAAGAGCCGTCACAGCTTCCCTGGAAAGATCTTGGCATAGAGTTTGTAATCGAGTCTACCGGCTTGTTTACAGATTCTGAGAAGGCAAAGGGACACCTTGCTGCGGGTGCTAAAAAAGTAATTATTTCAGCTCCGGGTAAAGGTGAAGTTAAAACTATCGTAATGGGCGTTAATGAAAATGAATACGACCCGGCAAAACACGACATAGTTTCAAACGCAAGCTGCACCACAAACTGCCTTGCTCCTGTTGTTTATGTAATAATGAAGGAAGGCATTGGTATTGAAACAGGGTTGATGACTACGATTCATTCCTATACAGCAACCCAAAAGACAGTTGACGGGCCGAGCAAAAAAGACTGGAGAGGCGGCAGGGCAGCTGCTATCAATATCATTCCATCAACAACTGGTGCAGCAAAGGCCGTTGGTGAAGTATTGCCTGCAACAAAAGGCAAGTTGACCGGCATGTCGTTCAGGGTGCCTTCAGCAGATGTATCGGTAGTCGATCTTACTTTCAGGGCCGCAAGAGACACATCAATTGAAGAAATCAATGATTTGATGAAAAAAGCAAGTGAAACATATTTAAAGGGCTACCTGGGATTTACAGGCGATGAAGTGGTTTCCACTGACTTTGTACATGATAACAGGTCTTCCATATATGATTCTAAAGCTACCCTTCAAAATAACCTTAAAGGTGAAAAAAGATTTTTCAAGGTTGTATCATGGTACGACAATGAATGGGGTTATTCAAACAGGGTTGTTGATTTGTTAAACTTCATGGCAACAAAAAAATAATTTTTATTCAGGAATAAAAACGGGCACTGTAAATGTTGATTTAAATCAGCATTTACAGTGCCCGTTTTGTTTATGTTTAAAAAAATAATCTGCTATTTCTTTTTTCTTTCTTCCACTACCATCTGCCTGAATTTCTCGAGCCTGTCAACTATATTGAGGAAAAAATCATGTTTCCTGCAAGAAATTTTAAAATCAAGATCGCCCGTTAGCATTCTGTCAAGTGAAACCCTGATCCTGTAAATGGGCCCGGCCATCCTGTGTGAAAAGAAAAGTGAAAATATTGATATTATCAGGGCCAAAGCTATACCGGTATATAATAAAGGGAAGAAAATTATATTAAATCTGGTGGTTGATTTGCTTACCATGCCTATTACAGGCTGTAATTCGCTGCGTGATACATTTTCAATAACGTCGCCTTTATTATATTTGCTCTGGAAAGGATTATAGCATTTATAGACTATATTTCCGGAAGCATCATGGTCTTCATACACCTGTATCATTTCCTTGGGATAGTCAAATACCTGCTTGCCGTCGGTTTTAATATAATCCCTTGTGTTATAAATGATCGTTGTATCAAGTTTAAGGTCCCCAACATTTGATACTATCCAGTAATAAATGCCTGTCACGGCAAAAGCGCCGATAACCGTAATGATTATTATAACTACGAATCTGAAAATAAAGCCAAGCTGAAAATCTTTATCAATCAAATAATTTTTTCTTTTATGATTGTATTTATTCACCAGAATCCTCCTCATAAATATATTTTTAATTGTTGCTGTTTAAAAAACTTATTTTCAATAATAAAAAAAACAATGGATATTAATCCATTGTTTTAATAATCTTAACTGATTTTATGGTTTAGTCAATAAAATTTTTAAAAAATATAATTTTTAAGGCAATTTTATGTAAATTTTGCAAAAAAATCATTCAATCTGTCACGGTTTGAAATTTTTAAAGGCGAAGGCTTTAGGTTTTCACCATGCAGGGATTTAAATTGTTCAAGAAGATTTTTTTCGTTTTTGGTTAAATGCTTAGGCACTTCAACAATTACCCTTATGTATAAATCGCCTCTGTCGCTGGAATTTATATCGGGTACACCTGCGCCTTTTACTCTCAATATCTTGCCGTTTTCACAGCCCGGAGGTACCTTTAACTTTATGGTTTTTGAATCGATTGTATCAATGCTTATTTCCGAACCCAGAACAGCCTGTGTAAAACTGATTGGTATTTCCATTACAAGATCATTGTCATCCCTGATAAAATAAGGATGCGGTTTGACATTGAATTTTATGTGCAAATCACCCGGCATGGCACCGTTTTCACCGGCATCTCCTTCGCCCCTTATGATAATTCTTTTTCCGTTATCTATTCCGGGCGGTATTTTAATCGTCTTTGTGATCCTTCTGCTCAATACACCTCTTCCCTGGCAAGACATACAGGGATTTTCAATAACCTCGCCGTAGCCGCCGCACCTTGGGCATGTTGTTGCAATTGAGAAAAATCCCTGGCTTCTTCTTATCTGGCCGGATCCCCCGCAGTTCGGGCATGTTTTTTTTCCTGTACCGGAGCTTGATCCCGAGCCGTGGCATTTTTCGCATGTTGCAAGCCTGTCATAGGAGATGTCGACTTTTTTTCCGAGTACAGCATCTTCAAGACTGATTTCCATATTGTATAAAAGATCATTGCCCTTCCTGGCCCTGCTGCGTTGGCCACCGCCTCCGAAAAATGAACTGAATATGTCCTCAAATCCGCCGAATATATCCTCAAATCCGCTGAAACCTCCGCCGGCAAAAGGATTGCCTCCCTGGCCGGCAAACATTCCTTCGACTCCTGCGAATCCAAACTGGTCATACTGTTTTCGTTTTTGTGGGTCGGCAAGTATAGTATAGGCTTCCGTTGCTTCCTTGAATTTTTCTTCCGCAGATTTATCACCCGGATTTTTGTCGGGGTGATATTTCATTGCAAGTTTTCTGTATGCCTTTTTTATATCATCAACTGAAGCCGATTTGGTAACTCCGAGTACTTCATAATAATCTCTTTTATTTGCCATAAAAATGTAACTCCGCTTATATTCATTTCTTATATAACATATTTTTTTCTAATATACCATATCAAACAGGCATACGTCAAAATACAAACAGGGCTGTCGGTCAACAGCCCTTATTGTAAAAAAATATGTCATTTTTTCTTTTCGTCATCTACAACTTCATAATCAGCGTCTTCAACATTGCTGTTTTTATTTGTATCATTCTGCTGCTCATTGGCATTGGCATTATTAGCATCTGTGTTTGGTTGCTGCTGGTTTGCCTGTCCGGATTTATACATCTCCTCTGCTATTTTATAGCTTGCCTTCTGAAGTTCGTCTGTTTTTGCCTTGATGTCCTCGACGTTATCTTTTGACAATGCGCTCCTCAAGGCCTCAATAGCATTTTTGATGTTGTCCTTTTCAGCCTGGTCAATTTTATTGCCGTATTCATTGAGGGTTTTTTCAACCTGATAAATCATGTTGTCGCCCATATTTCTGGCTTCGGCGAGTTCTCTTGCATTTGCATCGTCACTTGCATGCTCTTCGGCTTCCTTGACCATCTTCTTGATTTCATCCTCGTTCAGACCGGAAGAAGCTTCGATTCGTATTTTCTGTTCCTTGCCTGTGCCCAGGTCCTTGGCGCTTACATGCAGAATGCCGTTTGCGTCTATATCGAATGTAACTTCGATTTGCGGGACACCTCTTGGTGCCGGCGGAATACCTATCAGGTCGAATTTTCCGATCGACCTGTTGTCGCCGGCCATTTTTCTTTCACCCTGAAGTACATGGATCGATACAGCTGTCTGGTTGTCTGCTGCCGTTGAGAATATCTGTTTTTCGGTTTTGGGAATCGTTGTATTTTTCTGGATCAGGACAGTCATAACACCGCCCAGGGTTTCTATACCGAGTGACAATGGTGTAACGTCGAGTAACAGGATGTCTTTAACATCTCCTGCAAGTATTCCTCCCTGGATGCCTGCGCCTACCGCAACTGCCTCCTCAGGATTGATGCCTTTAGAAGGCTCTTTTTTGAAAAGAACCTTTACAAGCTGAACAACGGCAGGAATTCTTGTGGAACCTCCGACAAGAAGCACTTCGTCAATGTCTTCTGCCTTTAAGCCGGCATCGTTTAACGCTGTGGTACACGGATTTATAGTTCTTTTCAGCAGGTCGTCGATTAGCTGTTCGAATTTTGATCTTGTGAGGTTCATGGTAAGGTGTTTCGGGCCGGATTGATCGGCTGTTATGAACGGCAGGTTGATGTCTGCGCTCATCTTGCTTGAAAGCTCTATTTTGGCCTTTTCAGCGGCTTCCTTGAGTCTCTGGAGAGCCATTTCATCCTTTGATAAATCTATGCCGGACTGGCTTTTGAATTCTGAGATCATCCATGAAATGATCCTCTGGTCGAAATTGTCGCCGCCCAGGTGAGTGTCGCCGTTGGTGGATTTTACTTCGAATACGCCGTCACCGATTTCGAGTATTGATATATCGAATGTGCCGCCGCCAAGGTCGTAAACCGCTATTTTGCCTTCTTTCTTTTTGTCTTCTCCATAAGCAAGACATGCAGCGGTCGGTTCATTGATTATTCTTTTTACCTCTAGTCCGGCTATTTTCCCCGCATCCTTTGTTGCTTGTCGTTGTGCGTCATTAAAATATGCCGGTACCGTTATTACCGCTTCGCTGACTTTTTCACCGAGGTATGCTTCGGCGGTTTCTTTCATTTTTTGCAGTATTGCGGCGCTGATTTCAGGGGGTGAATATTTTTTGTTTTCAACTTCAACCCTTGCGTCGTTATTCTGACCCTTTATCACGTTGTATGGAAGAAGTTTCATCTCTTCCGTTACTTCATCATACCTTCTTCCCATGAATCTTTTTATCGAATAAATTGTATGCTTCGGATTTGTGATCATCTGGTTTTTGGCCGGCTGACCCACAAGTCTTTCGCCTTTTGCGGTATATGCCACAATGGAGGGGGTGGTCCTCTGCCCTTCGGAATTCTGTATTACAACAGGTTCGCTTCCCATCATAACAGCAACACATGAATTTGTAGTACCGAGATCGATACCTATGATTTTGCCCATAAAAATCTCCTTTTTATTTCATTAATTAATTTTCGTTTAAAATATTTAAAAAATCGTCCAACGGACGCTTAATCATCCTTTCTTGGGTTTTCCTATTTTTACTTCTGCGGCCCTCACCACCCTGTCATGCAGCATGTAGCCCTTCCTGAATACTTCAACGACTTCCTCGTTTTTGTAATCTCCCTCAACTGCCATCAGTGCCGAATGTATATTGGGATCGAATTCATCACCGGGTTCGCAATATCTCACTACGCCGTATTTCTTGAACAAGAGGTCGATGAAATTTTTTTCTATCATTTCGATGCCCTCGACAAAATGCTTTAGATCCGCCTTCTCATCCTTTTTGCTGGAATCTATTGCCCTCTGAAAATCATCGAGAAGTACCAGCAAATCGGAAATTATGTTGAAATTGGCATATTTCAATGCATCCTGTTTTTCAAGTACGGTTCGTTTTCTCAGATTTTCAAATTCTGCAAGCGCCCTTCTGTATTTGTCGAAATTTTCATGCGCCTCATGCTCCTTTGTCTTCAGGTGATGCCTGTCTTTTTCATATTCATGATGCAGTTTGATGAATTTTTTTATTATTTCATCCTTGTCTTCATGAGCCAGTTTTTCATGAAGGTCGTCTTTTTTGTCATGTTTTTCCTTTTCTTCCTTTTTTTCAGAATCATTTTCCTGTGCCTGATTTTCCCTGTTTGATTCTTCAGAATTCAGGGTTGAATCCTTTTTCCCGGTCTCATTCTTATCAGTTTCATTAACATTGTTTTTTTCTTTTTCTGTGTCCTTATCATCCATGTTTATTGTTAACCTCCAAAAATTTTGTATAAAAATTTAGAGCAACATTCGTGCCAAGTGGTTTAATAGTTTTTAACTAATGGATATATCATTAATTAAGCAGATTTAGCTGGAAGTAACAATATTACAGGATTAAATTGAAACCGGGTAATTATTACCCAAAAAGCAATAATCATTCAAATAATGTGTAATAATTACCCGAAAATATATTTAAGCAGTTATCAAAAATTTTTTTCAATAAACCGGATTTTTAATCTATCAATCTTCTTCTCATTAACACAAGCGCAAGAATGCTTGTGATGACAATAAAGATAATTATGTACAGCAAGTCATATAAAAGATTGAAGTCCGGCTTATTAGAACAGAAGGCCCTTGCGATCCTTACCGGATGTGTCAGCGGGAATAATTCCGCGATCCACCTGAAATTCGCAGGAAGGTTTTCGATGGGAAACACCGTGCCGGAAAAGAAAAACATCGGCGTGAGGAGCCCGGAAAAAAAGAAATTGAAATGATTGATGTTTGTCACGAATGAAGTAATGATGAGCGATATGAGGGCAAACATGATGCCCGTGAAAAAGCCGCTTACCGGCGCCAAAAGGCAAAAAGGCATTGACGCAAGTCCGAACGGCGTTATGACCAGCAGTATGCAAGCCGAAAAAAAGAGGCCCTGTGTGCCGGTAAAAAGTACTTCTCCGATAATCAGGTCACTGCATGAGAGCGGGCTCGAGAGCATTCCGTCGTAGACCTTGTCATATTCCAGCCTGATGTATGTGCCGAATGTGCATTCATAGCTGGCCGTATACATGGCCGGCGTGATCAACAATGCGCTTGCAAGGAATTTGAGGTAATTCGGACCGCCGAGGTAACTTGATATGCCGACACCGAAAGCAAAGAGAAAGAAAAGCGGCTCTATGAAAATGGGAAAACCGTTGCTTATTATATTTTTTGTATAAACCCTGTAATGCCTGTACCAGACGCTGAATATCCTGTTTAATAATGACGGAGGTTTTATTTTATTCATCGAGTTTCCTTCCTGTTACGTTTAAAAACAGGTCCTCAAGATTTGACTGTCGCATGTAAAAATCACCCGGTTTTATTTTTCCTGAAATGTTTTCAAGCGGCCTGATGCTGTCGGAATATATGAAAATCCTGTTTTCGGTTTTGTCGATCCGGATGCCGGCACCAGGCTTGATTTTTTTGAAAGAATCCGGGTTGAGTACCTCAAGAACATATTTTTCAATATTATCCCTTATCAGTTTTGCCGGGCAGCCTTCAAGAACCTTCTCGCCGCAGTTCATCATGATGAGCCTGTCGCATAACTGGAAGGCTTCCTCCATGTAATGCGTTGTGAGAATTATAGTGACGCCTTCCTTTTTAAGTATGCGGAGCTTGTCCCAGATGGTGTGCCTGACCTGGGGATCGAGCCCTGTGGTCGGCTCATCAAGGATCAACAGCCTCGGGTTATTGAGAAGCGCCCTTACTATAACGAGCCTTCGCTTCATTCCGCCGGAGAGATGACGAACCTTTGCTTTCTTTTTGCCGGACAGCTCCATGAATTCGAGGAGCTCGTCGATTTTATTACTGGCAAGTTTTCGCTTCATGCCGTAAAATTTGGAATACACCAGCAGGTTGTCCCTTACATTAAGCTCCTCGTCAAGGTTGTTTTCCTGCGGGACAATGCCGGATATATATTTTATTTCAAGCTCGTTGACTTCCGGGTCATACCCGAAAATATTTATCCTGCCGTTCCTGTCCCGTATTGCCTTGCCGGTTAAAATTTTCATCGTCGTGGTTTTGCCCGCGCCGTTCGGTCCCAGGATGCCGAAACATGTCGATGGGGCTATGCTGAATCCCAGGTTTTTTACCGCCTGTACTTCCCTGTATCTTTTGGAAATATTCTCCAGTGTTACAGCATAATCTGTCTTGTTTTTTGCCATAATGTTATTCTCATGAATAAGATTAGATATAAATATATCATTGATAAAGTTTTGTCAATTTATGTTTTTTTGCCGCACTAATTTTGTTTTTTTGAGATTCTGAAAAGCGCCATGCCTGTAACACTGATTAGCAGAACGGAAACAAGTATGATTATTATATTGAATAACAGCCTGTAATTGAAATGCTGTTTGCGCGCATGGCTGCCGTTGACCTTCATGCTGCCCAAACCGGCTTCATCCTGTTTTTCCTTTTCTATATAAGCGGAATAGGCGGATATGTCGTAAACCGGCTTTTCGGATTTTTCATTGCCGAATAACAGCGAGTAAGACTCATCTTCTTTGTATTCGAATACAAGCTTGTCGGTAATATAGTCTGCACTGATTTTAATTATTTCGAGCGGCCTGTCGTCATTATTGATAATTTTAATGTAGAGCTTTTTGGAATGAACCGGGCTCTCAAAATTGATGGAGGTGCTGCTTACATTCGTGTTGTTGAAATCAAACTGGTATAATTCTGCCGAATGAATCGAACCGGTTAACTGTGCATCATCAAAAAGTTCGGCATTCCTTTTGAATGTGCCCTTAACCGTAAAATACAGTTTCATTATTTCCAGTTTATTAACGTTATCCGCAATAACAAGAGAATACCTGTCTTTGTTCTCAACGATGTAGTTCATTTTAATGTTTTTTTTGTAGTTTTCAAAATTGGTTTCTTCCCTGGCATAAACAACTTTCATATCTTTAATGGAAATTTTTTCCGGGTTGTCGATAATTACTATCCTGTAGAAAGCGTAAGGCACGCCGCTGTTTAATGCTATACCGGTTTTTTTATACCTGTTGTTCGTGCCGTTGTTTTTTGCAAAATCATAGATCGTGTCATCCTTGAGGAACACCCAGTCTCCGGATTCGTTCCTTGCGTAAACCCCGACCCTTTTTGAAAAATTATCGGAGTCTGCCTCAAGAATTAATTTTGCAGCATAGATCTTTTTGTCCGGCGGCAAAACCTGGAAATCAAAATAATTAAGCATTTCCTTTTTGAGAGAATAATCGAATATCCTTCTTGTTTTAAAAACCGTTTCCTCATTTTTCTGCACCTCTGCTCCCCTGACGATATAGTAAGGCACGAATTTTTTTTTACTGTCGATTATCCTCAAATCGGACAGGTCATCATTGGAATACCCGTATACGTATTCATCCAGAAAGAGGTGACAGTACCTGTTTCCTCCCGTTATTGCCAGTTCCCTGTAATAGGGCCAGTCTTTCAAATTTTCTCCTGCCATGAGAATCACTGTGTGGATTGTAACAAGCATCAATGCTGAAAATATTTTTTTCATTCCGGGTTTACCTTTTTTCCTTTTTTGATTTCTTCATTTCATCCCGGCCTTTCATCTTTATGTTTATCCTCTGGTAGATGAATGATATCCCGATCAAAAGCAGGCCGTAGACAAACGTTGCGATTATTCCCTCGAGACTTATGAGACTGGAGAGCCCGTTTGAAAAAAGGCGAAGGTCGTAGAAAAACAACTTGCCCAGTGCAATCAATGTTATTACAAGTCCCATATACCTGATGTAGACATACTTGCGGCCGAAGCCGTACAATATGAATGAAATGGACATTATTATGTACATGATGCTTAAAATCACATGGATGTAGTAGTTGTAAAGCTGTATGCCGATTATCAATGAAAAGGTGACTAGGGCCGCAAGAGCGGTGAATACAGGGTAAAGCTCTATATTCAACTTATAGCCGCTTTTAAAGAGCCTTACAAGCAAAGACCTCGCGTTGAATAAAAACAGGACGTTGTATGAAATCATGATTGCGAAGGTTGCAAAAAAAATGATAATATCCGCAAGCCCGGCCGGAGGGCTGGTGAGGTTGAGGTTTACCATGAACAACGAGATGAAGAATATTACGTCGCCTGCGATATACAAACCTGTGGAAATCATGTTTACGATCCTGTCCATTATGACGGGAAGGCGCTTTAATGCATATCCCAGTGCAAGGGAAACAGCAGAGGCAGCCAGCATCCTGTAAAAAACGGTTATACCGTTGTCATAGGAATAGGTGATGAACTTACCGAAATAATACTGTGTGGTGAATAGCAGGAATATATAGAAATTTACTATCGAGAAATATTTAATGATCCCGGAGAGCTTTGCCCTGAATGAACCGATCAGAAATTTTTCTTTTTTGAAATCAATCTGGAATATGGCCATTACTGAAATCATTCCGGCAGAAAGCACGAGATATTTGAAATTGAAATAATCCGTTATACCGGAAGAGACAGCATCGACAAAATCGAAAAAATAAAAATATACGAGGCAGAGTATGAAAGAAACCCAGCCCGCGGTTTCCACGATTTTTGATCCTTTTTTATAGCCGAAAATGATTAAAAAGATGCCTTCCACAAGCCAGCCGAATGTGATAAGGCTTTTGTACCCAGCATTGCCGAACTGGAAAGGTATCATGAGTATTGCGAATGTCAACGCCGTTATATGAAACAGGCTCACCGTGTTTTTTTCCGACCTTAGTACTCTTCCTGTTACGAATCCCAGCAGCAGGTACACTATGCAGAATACCGCTGCAAGAAAGCCCCTGAGATAATTTATGCCCATAAATTCAATGAGGATGTAGATGATTACTGCGCTTACCGTTGTCGAAAGGGCAAGCAGCACAATGTCCGGCGCCTTGATGGGAATCCCGTGCTTTAACGGATAGGAAAGTGTGATAACGATATACATGAGGAACGTTATTGCCGTATAGACTATTGCAGCAGGCTTGCTTGCGCAGTTGAATGCAAGGTAAACAAGTGCGGGGGTATTCAGGATGAAGCTGATATAGCTTGTAACGGTCCATTTTCTGAAAAGCGAAACAGACAGCACGAGTGCATTTATAATGAAAAGATAAATCATGGCATAATAAAATTGTTCGTTTTTCAGGCCCTGCTCGGAGATTATATAGGCGATGAACGGCAGATATCCACCGATGAGCCCGAGCGATATTATTGTTTTCGAATTGTTGACCAGAGCAAGGATGATTGCGGATAAAGTTATCAGCACGGATAAAAAAAGTGCGGCTTCCTGGCTTAAAATTTTCAGGAGGAAGTACGAATAAAATAAAGAAGAATAAAGTATACCTATGCCGCCGCCAATAAGCCCCTTGCCGAATACCTCGTGTTTTTTTGCAAAATAAAAATACTCTCCCCCGATAAGGAAGACGATCCCCAGCAAGGCGATTGCCATGCCCTTGACATATTCATTCAGGCTTTCCCTGATGTAGAATGCGAATGCGCCCACAGCGATTATGATTATTATTATGCCGAGAATATTGAACCATTTGAGGCCGATTTTCATCTCGAGTCTGTTGGCAGCAGTTCTTTTTTTTATTGTTGATTCATCGGCAGGGATCCTTGAAAAATTTTCGAGGCCCTTTTTCATTTCGGCGAACAGGCTTTTTTCATCCCCGGCCAGCTTTTCATATTTTGATTTGACTGCACTGTCGATTTCCGACTCTATTATCGAGAGCTTCTTTTTGAAATTTTCAGAATCGCTTTTCAGTTCACTTTCAATGATACCGTAGAGGGTCCTGATTTTCAGTCTGAATGAATCGTTGAATGCGCTCAGGCTGTCACTGCCTTTTTGTTTTTCATCCCTGAAATATAAGTCGAGTTTTTCTCTGGTTAATTTGATGATGCTTAACTTTTCATCCATTATTTGTTCGTATAACGAAAGTTTTAATTTTTGATTCTCATCATTCAGGGAGTCGAATTTTATTTTCAGTTCATCGTATGCTTTTTGATGCTGTTCCAGCTTTTTCTTCAAATCTGCATTTTCCCTGTTGAGATCGGATTGTTCGATGAGCCTTATTATTTCCTCAAGATTAATGGCGTTTTTCTTTTGAGAATCTTTAAGTTCATTCAACTTTTGTAAATAATCCATGATTGTTTCCTTGAAAATTTTAGAAGATAATGCTCATTTTAATTTATTGTGTTTGAAATTTCAAATTATTTTTTTAAAATGATACCAAAGAAAAATCCGGGGTTTTATTATGAAGATAAATGATTTGAACGGTTTGTCCGGAAGACTTCCTGACAAACCGGGCATTATGGATAAGGATGAATATTTTAATTCGGTTGTACTTGCTCTGTTGATTCTTATCGGGGAAGAGTACCATTTTGTGTTCCAGAAAAGGAACATGAATATTAACCAGGGAGGAGAAATCTGCTTTCCCGGCGGTATGTTCGAAAAGGCGAAGGATAATTCTCCTGAAGACACGGCACTTCGGGAAACATACGAGGAACTCGGCATAAACGGCAAAAAAATAAAAATCATCGGCAGGCTTGATACATTGGTTGCACCTATGGGAGCAACCGTAGATGTTTTTGTCGGCGTAACGGATATAATGGCCGAAGACATGGCGTTAAACGAAA
>JBJKSS010000350.1:0-10598 GCA_046703745.1 Spirochaetota bacterium | reverse complement strand
GAAAAGTCGGGATCATTGCGGGTATTCCGAATCGATCCGCGGTTGGTTGTCAGGTGACTTTAGTTAGTCGATCCGAACCCGCCTTCCCCCCTGAAAGTAATCGACAAATCACTGACTTCAATAACTTCCAGATCATGTATTTTTTTGGGAATGAATTGCGCGATTCTATCCCCCTTGGCAAGTTTACAGGAAGACTTTGTAAGATTTATAAGAATCACTTTTATTTCCCCCCTGTAATCATTGTCTATTTCCCCGCCGAGATATTTAATGCCCTTAAGGCCGAGTGAACTGCGGTCACGAATTTCCAGTCCGAATCCGTCGGGTAATTCCACAGCAATGCCGGTTTCAATCAGGGAAGGAACAAACGGCTCCAGCACAACATCCCTGATTGTATGAATGTCAAGACCTAACGAACCTTTGGTCGCCCTGAAAGGCAGGATTGCATCAGGGTGAAGCCTTTTAACCTTTAATTCCATTTGATTTCCTTAAAAATTTTTTTGTGAGGATATATTGATTGAAAAAAAAAGTCAATACAAATCAGCATAATTTGCCGGATTGCAGGCGCTCGATAAATTTATGTGATTCCGAGAAAACTTTGTCTTTTTCGACATCAACAATCACTGGATGCCCGGACTTTTTTAGCCACAATATTTTCTTGTAGAATGATTTGATGTTCTTGAAAAGCCAGACTGCTCCGTATTTTTCTATGACTGCGTCATTTCTGGATTGAATAATCAGCGCCGGAGTTGTAATTTTATCAATATCCTTTTTAACAATCTTAGCGAGTTTGAATAGTTCCAGCACGGCATACGAGCTTGACCTCTCAAGGTAGTCATATTTTTTCAAGGCTTTCGGGTCAACAAAAATTTTGTGCCTGTTATCGAGCTTTTTGGGGAAAGGATTGATTTTTGCATAAATATTGAAAAGTGCTGCCTGGACAGAAAGCGGGATCAGTCTTGAGACAAAAAACAACGCCGGGCTGGTGAGAATCAATCCATCTGGCAAATCATTCCCCTTGAGCTTTTCGGCAAGAAGCAATACTATTGTAGCGCCTGTCGAAAAACCGGCGAGGAAAATTTTTTTCACCAAAGATTTTAAGAGCAAATAATCCTCCATGGCGAATTCAACCCACTCTTCCCACTTTGTACTTCCAAACTCTTCGACCGTCACCCCTCTGCCGGGTAGTGTTATATTATAAACGGTGAATCCCTTGTCTGAAAAATAATCTGCGTATTCCTGCATTATGTGGGATGTGTTGTCGAATCCGGGTATGAATAATATGCCTGTCTCATTGCCGCACTTAAAAAACGGTATCCCTTTTTTATCGAATCCTTTCTGCCCGGCGACTTTTTTGATGCGCAAGCCGATTTTTTTTATCGCCTCTTTTTTATTCATTTTTATTTCTTTTTTGATATAATGTCCTTTAAATATCTGGCCGTATGCGATGTCTTGTTCCTTATTATTTCCTCAGGACGGCCTTCCACAATCACATTGCCGCCTCTGTCCCCGCCTTCAGGCCCAAGATCAATGATATGATCGGCCATTTTTATGATATCGAGGTTATGCTCGATTATTATCATGGAATTCCCCTGATCCACGAGTTTGGTCAGCACCCCTGCGAGCTGCTTTACATCGGCAAAATGCAGGCCGGTTGTAGGCTCATCAAGTATATAAAGAGTTTTGCCGGTTTGCTTTTTTGATAATTCCAGAGCAAGTTTGACACGCTGTGCCTCGCCTCCTGACAACGTGAGGCTTGACTGACCAAGCTTTATATATCCGAGGCCCACATCATTCAAAGTAGAAAGCTTCCTTTTTATCGGATGATGCTTGTCAAAAAGCGCAAGAGCATTCTCCACCGTCATCTCAAGCACATCCGCTATAGAATAGCCCTTGTATTTTATATCGAGCGTCTCCTGGTTATACCTTCTTCCTTTGCAGACATCGCATTTTACATAAACATCGGGAAGGAAATGCATCTCGATCTTGATTTCTCCGTCGCCTTCGCAATGCTCGCACCTTCCGCCCTTTACGTTGAATGAAAACCTGCCAGGTTTGTAACCCCTCACTTTGGATTCTTCAAGCTGGGCAAAAACATCCCTTATAAAAGAAAAAACACCAACATAAGTAGCAGGATTGGATCTGGGGGTTCGCCCGATGGGGCACTGGTCGATATTAATAACCTTGTCGAGATTTTCTATGCCTTCTATGCCGTCATAAGCTTCGGGAATATCCGCATTCCCCTTGTTTAACTCATTGAAGAGCACGGGGTACAGAATATCATTCACAAGAGTCGATTTGCCAGACCCGCTCACCCCGGTAACGACTATCATCTTGCCAAGGGGGATTTCAACATCGATGTTTTTGAGGTTATGAAGCTTTGCACCCTTTATTATAACGAAATTGCCATTGCCCGGCCTGCGCTTTTCGGGGACAGGAATTTGATTTTTACCGGAGAGAAATTTACCCGTAATCGACTCATCATTCCTCTGTATCTCCAGAGGAGTCCCCTGCGCTACAATAGTACCGCCGTGTTCACCTGCACCGGGCCCCAGCTCGACCACATAATCGGCGCTTCTTATTACATGCTCGTCGTGCTCCACTACAACAAGCGTGTTGCCTATGTCCCTCAGGTCAAAAAGCGTCGAGAGGAGCCTGTCATTATCCCTCTGATGAAGCCCTATGGTGGGTTCATCGAGGATGTAGAGGACACCGACGAGCCTTGAGCCAATCTGGGTCGCGAGCCTTATCCTCTGTGCCTCGCCTCCTGACAATGTGCCCGCTTTTCGCTCAAGGGTAAGATATTCCAGTCCTACATCAATTAAGAATCTCAGCCTTGATTTTAGCTCCTTTATAATTTGTTCTGCTATTTTTTGTTCGGTTTTGTTCAGTTTCAGGGAATCAAAAAAGTCAAAGCATTCCTTCACTGACATTGATGTTACGTCGATGATATTCTTGTCCTGTATTTTTACAGACAAAGCTATCTTGTTGAGCCTTTTGCCTCCGCATTCGGAGCATGTCTGCACCGTCATATATGATTCAAGCCACTCGCGCACTCCCTCGCTGACGGATTCCTTGTACCTTCGCTTCAAATCAGGCAAGATTCCGCTGAATCTGGAAGAAAATTCCCTTTTTATATTGCTTTCCCTTAAATGAATGTTGAAATTTATCTCGTCATTCGACCCGTGCAAAATTATATCCCTGATCTTTTTGTCGAGCTTGTTCCAAGGAGTGTCAAGATCGAATTTGTAATACCTGGCAAGAGAAACAAAATACTGGTACATGTAGGTATGACGGGGAAGATGGGTCTGTATTGCACCTTCAGATATTGCCAGATTTTTATCTGGTATTATTTTCTCAAGGTCAAACTCGCTTATTTCGCCAAGCCCGTGGCACTCGGGGCAGGCACCGTGCGGATTGTTGAATGAAAAAATGCGGGGCTGTATCTCAGGATAACTTATCCCGCAGGTAATGCATGCGAATTTCTCCGAATAAATGACCGTTTCACCGTCATAATCGATGCTTAGCAGGCCGTTCGCAATGTTAAGGGCGGTTTCAACGGAGTCAGCAAGTCTCTTGCGGATGCCATCCTTGATGATGAGCCTGTCCACAACAATCTCAATCGTATGCTTGATGTTTTTCTCAAGATCGATTTTTGTCTCAAGATCAAAAACTTTTCCATCCACCCTCACCCTTGAGAACCCGCTCTTCTTTGCATCCTCGAACACTTTCTGGAATTCGCCTTTCTTGTCCCTTGCAACAGGTGCAAGAACGAGTATTTTAGTATTCTCTTTTGCCTTGAGAATTAAATCAAGAATCTGGTCTATCGTCTGGCTTTGCACAATGTTCCCGCAATTGTAGCAGTATGGAACACCAAGGCGCGCGAACATCAGTCTTAGATAATCATAAATTTCGGTTACTGTGCCCACGGTTGATCTTGGATTTTTATGTGTTGTTTTCTGCTCTATGGAAATTGCAGGGCTTAAGCCTTCTATATAATCGAGATCGGGTTTTTCCATTTGTCCGAGGAATTGCCGTGCATAGCTTGACAATGATTCTACATAGCGTCTTTGGCCCTCGGCATAAATAGTGTCGAATGCAAGAGAGGATTTGCCCGAGCCGCTCACCCCGGAGACAACAATCATCTTGTTTCTGGGCAGAACGAGATCGATGTTTTTAAGATTGTGTTCCCGCGCACCCTTTATAATTATGTTTTCGAATGATTTCATATAATTTTAAACCAACTTATATCTGCTAAAAATAATTGATGTTATTATAAGTGAAAAACATAAATACTTGAAGATGTTTTATAAAATATTTAAGAATATTTTAATCAATATTAATACTATTGTATTGTTTCAAATTTCCCAATACAATAGTATTAATATTATAACTTTTTTATAATTTTTGTAATGGATTTCCTAGTTTTGAGCGTTTAATTAATATATAGGAAATTTATCTATGAAGAAAAAAATTTTTCATCTGGTTTTACACAGGGTATTAAGCAGAAAACTCAACGAGCTTTCAAAAGAACTCGGCCTTTCTGTTTCACAAACCGCGGTTTATATAATAAAAAAATCATTGGCAATCGCAGAAAAATACCAGTTTTCCAGTAAAGAAGAGGAAAATGTATCGGGATACAGAAAAATCGCATGGAAAAAACAGTTACACATTTATCTCGACGAAGAATTATTGAGAAAAATCAGGCATCTTGGAGACACTATGTTTGCTTTCAGCACTGCTATAATAATAAGGAAATTGTTAGGGCTTTATTTCATCAAGACAAAAAAATGTCTAGGCAAAAAATTTAACTACATGGATGTTTTAAATCGGTATGAAAAAATATTTGTCCGGAAATATAAAAACTCAAAAAACTGGGATAAAATTACAAAACAAATGTATTACCCATTTTATTATCAGCTTACTTTTAACAACAGATTTGCCCTTATAGGGTTGAAATTATTGAACTAATTTATTCTTTAATAATTGAAAACATAACTAATAACAAATTTAATAACTTTACAAGGAATATATATAAATATAATCTCATTTCAATATAATTAATTCTGGAGCTATTATGAATTTAAAGAAATCTATTTTACCCCTCTTGACATTTTTACTGCTGGCAAGCTGCAGCACTTATGCAAAAATTTCTACAAACATAAGGATCAACCAGCTGGGGTATCTTGATGACTCCCCGAAAATTTTTATCGTTGTTGACTCCAAATCAAACAACTTTGAATTACTGGATAAAAATAATAAAAAGGTTTATTCGGGGAAACTGACAAATTTCGGGACTTACAATGAGTCAGGAGAAAAAATCAAGATAGGCAATTTTTCCGATTTTAATTCTCCTGGAGAATACAAAGTGTCTGTTGATAATCTCGGACAGTCTTATGATTTTAAGATCGGGGCCGATGTTTATGATAACGTACTGAATGCATCGGTCAAGGCATATTATTACTGGAGAGCTTCAATGGATCTGGATAAAAAATATGCAGGCAAATGGTACAGGAAGGCGGGACATCCGGATACTGACCTGATTCTTCATAAAAGTACAGGCAAAACAGGCAATTATTCCAGCCCTGGCGGATGGTATGATGCCGGCGATTACGGCAAATACGTGGTAAATGCCGGGATCAGCGTAGGCACAATGCTCGGTTTATACGAATTATATCCCGATGCAGTAAGCGACAATTTGAACATACCTAAAAGCGGCAACGGCAAATCTGATCTAATCGATGAATTAAAATATGAAATCGACTGGCTCAAAACCATGCAGGATAAAGACGGCGGAGTATTCTTCAAGATCGGCCCCTTGCACTGGCCGGGTTTTATAATGCCTGCTGACGATACGGCACAAAGATATGTAATCGGTAAGTCAACGACTTCTACACTGGATTTTTGTGCCATAATGGCTGAAGCCGGCAGAATATTTAGAAATATAGACCCAAAATATGCAGACGACTGCACATTCAGAGCCAAGTTTGCCTGGATATGGGCCGGAAAAAATCCGAATGTTTCCTATCCTGCCGAAACTGGCGGTTCGGGGCCATACAGTGACAGCATCTATACCGATGAGTTTTTCTGGGCAGCAAGTGAATTATTCATTACAACAGGAGATAGTGAATACAAAAAATATGTTCTGGATAATATGACGAGTAACAGGGTAATAAAACAGGCAACATGGGCGTATGTTTCAAATCTGGGAGATTTTTCACTGGCTGTAACAAAAAATGATCTCCCACAAAAATCATCAGACGCAATCAGACAGAATATCACAGATTATGCCAATAAAGTTGTAAAAGACATCTCGGCTTCAGGATACAAAATCCCGATGAAGGAAAATGATTTCATCTGGGGCTCAAACGGCGAGATCGGCAATTATGGCGTTATTCTGTGTTATGCCTACCAGCTTACAAAAGATAAAAAATATCTTGACGGTGTCGTCATGATCCTTGATTATATTTTCGGGAAGAATGCAACCGGCTATTCTTTTGTAACAGGTTATGGAAGCAAAACACCTTATCATATTCATCACAGACCAAGCGCTGCTGACGGGATCGATGAACCGGTGCCGGGCCTTATGTCCGGCGGTCCAAACAAGGGCAAGCAGGACAACATGAGTTATGAGAGTTCCTATCCCGCAAAATGTTATCTGGACCAGCAGGGAAGTTATGCATCAAATGAAGTTGCAATCAACTGGAACGCTCCGCTGGTTTTCATGCTGGGATTTCTGGAAAAAAACAGGGATGTTTATACAAAGTAGATTTATTATATATGGAAACAAAGGGGGTGACTTGTACCGAGCGTAGCCGAGGTGAACCCCTTGTTCCCTGCATTTTTATGAATGAGTTGAATAAAATTCTTCATAATCTTTAAGCATATCTTTCAGAAGTTCGGGAGTATCAAGGTGATAAGGGCAATTGTTTCGGCAATGCCCGCATTCTGTGCATTCCTTTATCAGCATCATCTGTTTTCTCCAGTTGTCCTGCATGAACTGCTGATATGGCATTCTCCTCAAAAGCAGTGACATCCTTGCGGCCATGGGTATTGGAATACCGGCAGGGCACGGCAGGCAGTATCCGCAGCCCCTGCAGAATGATCCGCCGAGCTCTTTTTTATCTTTTTCAATGATTCCCTTAATCCGGTCATCGATTGCCGGTGGATTCTTTTCAAATTCGAGAAACTCGTCAAGTTCCGATTCTCTCTGGATTCCCCAGATCGGCACCGCATTGTCAAATTGCCTTAAAAAAGCAAAAGCGGATTCTGCACTGGTAATCAAACCGCCGGACAGGGCCTTCATTACGATTAGCCCCACATCATTCTGTCTGCACAAATCGACAAGTTTTAATTCTTCATCTGTGGAAAGATAATTAATCGGATACTGCACAGTGTCATACAAACCTGAGCGGATCGCCTGTGCCGCCAGATCGGGCTTGTGATTGGTGTATCCGATAAAGCGGATCATCCCCTTTCGCTTTGCTTCAACCAGAGTTGAATATGTACTGTCCGGATCATCCGGATCGGGTATGTTGTCAGGATTGTGAAGCTGGTATATGTCAATGTAATCAGTTTTCAAATTACGAAGGCTTGTTTCGATATCTTTAAGCACCGAAGCCTTGTCTTTACCCATACTTTTGGTGGCAATGATTATCTCTTTTCTTACATCCGAAAGCGCATAACCTATTTTTCCCTCACTGTCGGTGTACATGCGGGCTGTGTCAAAAAAATTGATCCCGTTTTCATAGGCTTTTAATAATATTTTTTTTGATTCATCAAAGCTTATCCTCTGGATGGGAATAGCGCCGAAGCCGCTTCTAGAAACTGTCAAATTAGTCCTTCCGAACCTGATTTTATCCATTTGATCCCCTCAATTTTACACTACAATAGTATTGTTTTATTTTAATACAATACTATTGTAGCGTTGTAGTATTTTTATTTCAGCCCGTTGACGGGAAATCTCTCCACCCTGTTCGTCAACGATGTTGTAATTTCATAGCTGATTGTTTTTGCCATTTTTGCAAGGTCATTCGCATCATGCCTGCAAACAGATTTGTCACCGAAAATAATAACTTCATCTCCCGGCTTGACATTTTCATCGGCTTCTATCACCGTAAGATCCATGCTTATGGTACCGCGCTGTTTATAATTCCTGCCGTTTATGGTAACCTCAAATTTATTTGAAAGAATTCTGAAAAAACCGTCCCCGTAACCCAATGCAATTGTAGCGAGAATCGAAGTTTTTTTGGTTTTAAAGGTGTGGCCGTAACTCACGCCGGTATTTTTGGGTACCCGCTTTATATTCAACACTTTTGATTTCAAAGTCATTACTGGCCTAAGACCGCATTGCAGGCCGTTTACAGGGGAATAACCATACGCCATTATTCCAGGCCTGACGGCAAGGCTTTCGTTTATATGCAAATCCGGTGAATCTATTATGGCACCGGAATTATGGCAATGATAATAGTCCGGCTTTATTCCTTTTGCCGACAATAATTCCTTAAACTTCAAAAAAAGCTTAATCTGATCCGCCGTTGTCTTCCTGTTATCATCGCTTCTGGCAAAATGCGTGTAAACACTTTTTAATCTGAGATATTTAGAGACAGCAATGTATTCTGCAAGCGCAAGGCATTCTTCAAAATTGCAGCCGAGCCGGCGCATGCCTGTGTCAAGCTTCAGATGAACCGGCACTACTTTTTTTTTCTTCATCGCCATTGCTGATATTTCTGTTGCCTGTTCAATAGAACTTACAGATAACTCAACGTTATAGTCAATTGCAAGATTTATATTGCTGCCCAGCTCGACTCCAAGGTCGATAACAGGCAGTTTTATCCTGTTCTCTCTTAATTTGATTCCTTCAGAAATTCTGGCAACAGCGAGGCAATCGATCTTCAGCTTTTCTGCTTCCCTGGAAATTATCAGGTCGCCGTGTCCATAAGCATTTGCCTTTACCGGCAGAATTATTTTTGCGCCTGGAAATTTCGATCTGACTATGCCTATATTGTTCCTGAAAAAACCCAAATCTATATAAGCTTTTAGCGGATTATCATAATTCATATTTTAAAAAGACATTAACACAATTATTTCAAGCGGTCAATTGTTATACTTAACCGCATCCATAAGTTTAAATCGGTTTTTCCTTATTGATTTCATTGTGTCGGAGAAGAAAGGCCTGTCATGCCCCGGCACTATCAGTCCGTTGAATTTCGAAAGTTCATTCAATGAATTGAAATACATATCAAAATCCATGTGAGGCTCTGCATATCTTTCCTCATGCTCATCCCTTAAAACCATTCTCATGCTCAAAGCGTCACCGGCAAAAAGAATGTTCAACCCCGGATTCTCAATGATATATGAGTAATGAAAAAACGTGTGCCCGAAACTCGGCACGGCTTTGATAAAAGGCGGAAGTTCCGGATCGTCCTCGATAAATACAGGATTCAAATCAAGGCCGAGTTTTTCGAAAGACCAGTTTTCATTGATATAGCGTTTCATATTTTCGGCTTCAAACTCGCCGAATGTATTCAAATAGCCGGGGCAGTTTTCATGCAGATATTTCAACAGATTTTTCCCGTTGAATACTGTATCGGCTATGCCTTTTGAAAACTCGTAATCCTTTTTTGAAATAACGAGCTTTGCGTTCCTGAAAAACCTGTTGGCGCCGACGTGATCGGGATGAACATGGCTTATGAAAACCCATTTGACTTCTTCGGGAGTCAGGTGATATTGCGTTTTCAGGGCAGACAAAATGGTACCGGTATCATAAGGGCTTCCCGTATCAAAAATCATCGGCCCGTAATCACTGTCCACTGCAATGAAGGTTGTGGATTTCAAATATTTTATTTCAAGCGTTTTTGTCCTTAACGGAAAATCGGTAAAAACATAACCCAGTTCCATTTTTTTATCCGTTGGAATTTTGTATATCCAGTATCAATAGCTGGAGCGTGGATACGGAATTATAATTGGAAAGCTCCATCTGGTAAATGAGATCGTACTTGTGATCCTCATTGTAAATGCCGACGAACCAGCCTCCCCTGTCCCAGAGTAAGGCGGGTAACGGCCTGCCAGGCGCATCGACGATCAGTTTAAGATGTTTTTTCTCGCGGCCAAGCCAGTAGTAATTAATTATATCAAGCTGCGGCGTAAAAAAAACCGGGTTGGGATTGTTTTCAGCAAACGGCTCGAATACCTTAAGCACATCGTAAAGCCTGTCGCCAAGATATTTTGACGGTATCTCCGCATCGATGGATATCGATTTTTCCGCATTGCTGCTGTTTTTGAAAACGAAAGAATTTTCTTCAAGGAATTTTTTGAAAGCCTCGATGTTGTTCTCATGAATCCTGAATCCAGCCGCATTTTTGTGTCCGCCAAACTGCTCCAGGAGAGGCGAGCATTTATCGAGGAATTCGACAAGATGGTGCTCTGTCTCCCCCCTTATCGAGCCTGTATAATATTCACCGTCCCTCGCAGCGACTATTACAGGGCAGCTTGAAACCTTTGAAAGTTTTGTTGCTGTCAACCCGGTGATGCCCTTGTGTATGTCACTGGAATAAAAAAAGAGGAGACTGTTATTAAAATCTTTTTTATTTTCATCTATT
>JBJKSS010000349.1:0-8215 GCA_046703745.1 Spirochaetota bacterium | reverse complement strand
ATAGTATTGCATGACTTAGAATCAGGTTGAACCTATCTATGTCATTAACATTAAAAATATGACCCGACAACAAATTGTCCAGATAACAAACCCCGATTATTTCATTTTTATGAATAATTGGAAAACATAATATAGCTTTAATACCCTGCATGAAAACGCTCTGAATTTTAGAAAATCTCTCATCCTGCAATGCATTTGTAGACAATATCATCTTTTTGGTTGAATAAACTTCGGATATAATTGTAAGAGAAATATCTTCCAAGTAAAGTCTTTGCTTGTTAATGCAACAACTTGCTATCATTTCAAAATCATTATTTTCATCATTCAATATTACGCAGCCTCTTTCAGAATCCGTTATTTCCAATAAAATTTCTATAATTTTATTCAATAACTGTTTGATATCCGATATAGAAGCAAAATCCTTGCTTAGTTGCTGCATTCTTTCATTTTTATGATTTTCTTTTATATATTTAATAAAATTCATAATAGGATCGTTGTTTATATTCTTTCCATTTAATAATTTTGTTAATTCAACAGAATATCCTTTGTTCCCGATCTTTTCAAATATCTTGAAAGCCCTTTGCCATTGCTTTTTTGCTTCTTTAATATCAGAATAAATTCGTAAAAAATTCCCATATTCATAATGGCTAATCGCAAGTTCATTCATTCGTACTGTTTTTTCATTAAACCTAATACTCTTCTGAAAATAAAATTCTGCTTTCTTTTTTTTCTTCTTTATTGTTAAATATTGCGCATATATCCTCAGCATGCTTCCATAATAAGTTTTCCACTGTTTGGTTTTTCTTAATCCGATTCTGCAATTCTTTTTTATTTTTTCAAGAATCTTATGTTTTTCCGATTTTTTTAAAGAATGCTTATTATAGACGTTTAAATATATTTCAATGAAAAATATATAAAAAAACAATATATACTGAGGCATAAGATCGTTTGTTTTATAGATTAATTCTGCTTTATTAATATAGATTATGGCATCTTCTAATTGATTTTTCTTTGACGCCAGCAATGCATTATAAATATAAAATTCAAGATTAAGAAGTTCATACTTTTTATCCAATGAATATTTTTTAACTTCCTTCAAATATATTTCAGTTTCTTCATAATTTCCCTGATCATAATTTACTTCCGCATAATTTAACAGTGAATCAACAAGCTCAAATTCATAATTGGCCATTTTTGCAAGATCATGCAAGTTGCTGTTATATTTTGCAGTTTCTTTGAAATTTCCCAAGTACCAGTAGCTATTGCGGATATTTTGCAGGATAAAGCAACTTTCCTTAATATCGCCTGTATTCTCCATCATTATCCTGAGACTCTGGTTGAGATAATCAATACTCTTGTTATATTCTCCTTTCCATTGATAATAGACTCCCAGGAGCTGTAAAGACTGGCCGATATCCCATTTATTGCCTTCCCTTTCTTTTATTTCCATAGCCTTCAAATGATATTTAAGGGATCTCTTAAACAATGGTATGCCCATCAGCAAACTTGCATACGCAGCAAAAAACATTCCTGATTCCCTGCACAGACCCAATTTCATACGTGACAAATTCAAGGCACGCAAGACGCTTCTTATAAATTTGGGAATATCGATAAAAATATAAAACCAGCTTAAAGAATAATAATGGCCGATGCAAATTTTATATTTATTATATTCAGGAGAATCTTGATTTTTTTTCTTAAGATTCGGAGAAAAAAAATTAATTAAAAGATGTTTTACAAACTCAATAATGGTACTGAACAAATTGGATATATTACTTAAGGGAAGTTTTTCTCCCAATATACTGAATCCCTTCTGTGTATATAGTTCACATTTGTTAATATCACCCAGCTTGAAGAATGCCTGGCTGATCTGCATAAAAATCTTGGCTTTCTGAAGATCATCTTTAATATATAAATAGAGCTTTTGGAAAAGATCAATCACCTCATTATTTTTTCCAACAAGCAAATAAATTTCCCCGATGGCCTCCACACACCTTAGCCATTGATTGCCTCCAATTAATCCTTCTTTTTCAAGATATTTCTGATAAACAACCAGATAATTAATCGCTTCTTCGTTTGCATAACATTTTTTTGCCTTAATCCCTGCCTCATAGGCATATTGCAGAATTTTATCCCTGTTTTTACTTTTAATCGCATGATAGGCCAGTTCATAAATATTTTCATCTATTTGATCTTTGTATAATTTTTCTAATGCCGAAATTATCCTGCCATGGAGTAATTTTTGATCATCCCTTCCCAACATTTGATAAAAAGTTTCAAGTATTCTGTCATGAACAAAAAGAATCTTTCCAATGTCCTGAGTATCAATTTCCAGCAGATGCAATTCAACTGCCCTTGATGTTATTTTCATTAAATTATCTATGTTAAATTCTGATGTTTTTATATTGATATCTTTGGATATTTCAAATAAAAAACTGAGGGTAAATTGCCTGCCGATTGCAGCTGCATATGAAAGAATTTTAATTTCAATTTCATCCAGTAAAAAAATTCGTTTTAGCAGAATATCGACAATGTTGTCCGATACTTCAATATTTTTAAAACTGGAATCTTTTATTTTCCAGATTTTATTATTATAGACAAGCGCCTTTTCATTGACCAATTGCTTTAAAATTTCAAGTATGAAAAAAGGATTTCCGTTACTTTTGTTATAAATAAATTCATTCACTTCATTGATATTTTCCAGATTTGAATAAAATAAATTTGAGAGAAAATCATGAACCTGACTCCGGTCAAGAGATTTAAGCAGTATTTCAGAAAACGGAAATTTTTTTTCGGTCATATTCTTTATTAAATTTGTAATTAAATGCAAATCTTCGTCTTCCGTATCTCTGTAAGTGGCTAAAACCAATAAGGGAATATTTTTCAAAAAACCGGCAATTTCAAATAAAAGTTCAATTGTGCTTACATCTGCCCAATGAAGATCATCAATGAAAATAACCATCCTGTTTTCTATCTGTGATAATTTTTTAAAAAATTGACTCAAAATGGACAGAAATCTTGCTTCCTCTCTTTCCTGATCCAATGGAACAGACGGGATGTAATCGCCAAGAATTTGCTTCAATTGTGAATTGATCTGAATTAATATATCTCCAAAATTAGAAAAACTCCCCGATATTTCCTCCCTTATTGCCTGTTTTTCCAGCTTGGTATAATGGATAAAATGCTGTATATAATGTGAGATTATTTCCTTTACTACACCATAGGGTATTTTATTGATCTCAAAAAAACATTTACCTTCCAGGAAAGTGGTTCCTTTAGTAGATAAATAATTCTTGAATTCTTCCACCAAACGGGTTTTACCTACACCAAGATTTCCTTTAATGAAACAAATTTGCCCCTGATTATCAGACAGATCATTATATATATTTTTCAAAATTTTTAATTCAGTGTCTCTTCCAGTAAGTCTCGTATAGTAACGTAATTTGAAATTTTTATCATTGAGACCGACAACAAAATCATCAAAACCGTCAAGAAATTTTTTCAAATCGTTTTGCAAACCATTTGCACTTTGATATCTGTCTTCAGGATTTTTTTCTATTAATTTTAAAACTATTTTCTTCAAAATGCCCGGCACCATTTTATCAATCGGGAATTCGGGTTTTTTTGCTATATGCTGGTAAAGTATGGAAGTTACTTTGTCTGATTGAAATGGTAAGGTTTCCGTCAACAGTTGAAAAAAAATAATGCCGAGTGAATAAAGGTCGCTTCTTTCATCAATTTTCTTTCTTAAGAGTCCAGATTGTTCCGGTGCAATATAATGAAATGTCCCGATTAAAGTATTTTCTTCGGCAAGATTGTCAAATTTTTTTATTTGCGCCAATCCGAAATCTATTAATTTTAAATTTGAAAAATTAAAACTGTTTTTTTTATTTTCAATTAATATATTGTGCGGATTAAGATCCCTGTGAATAATCTCTTTAGAATGTAAATATTCCAATGCATTACAAATTTGAAGAATGATATTTACCTTTGTCTTTAATTCCAGGTCAATTTTGCTATCAAGAAGCTCATTTAAATTTTTGCATGGAAAATACTCCATAACTATATGATAATAATTTTTGATTTCTATATAATTGTAAATACGAATAATATTGGGATGAGACAGTTTCGAAATGGTATAAGCTTCATCCTGAAATCTCAAAAGTTCATCTATATCCAGGGAAATTCTTTCAGGTTTTAAAACTTTTATTGCCACAGGCCGATTGTTTTTTTTCAGATCTGATGCAAGATAAACATAACTTGTTACACCTTCGCCGATTAACTTATTTATTTTATATTGATCTGTTAAAATCCGATTTTCCATCAATTTTCTTTTTGTAGGGCAAATTGTATTTTGTTAATTAGAATAAATACAATTTGACTTAATTGATAAGAAGTTTCTCTACAATATTATTATTTTATTCCATAAATAAAATAATTGCAATGGACAAAAAATTATAATATTTTTTAAAAAAAGTCAATATAAACAAAATTATACATTGAATGAACAATGATTTTGTTCACAATTTTATGCAGGTGATCCTAATATTGTCACTGGAAGCAAATTTGTTGATTTTAAATATGCAAACTGCTTACCGGATAAATTCACTTTTCCCTCATGATCATGACAAAGCCAATCGACAGGAAAACAAAAGGCATGTACGTTGAGAGATATTTCAAGAACGGGACGTTCCCGGTCAGGATCGTATTCAAATCGAACAGATGAAGGTTGTGCAGGACGTCAAAGATGAGGTTTAAATAGAGAAACAGTGCGGCAATTATCAGAAAAATATACGCCAGTTTTCTGGTCTTTCCAAACAGGATAATCGCGATCAATGCAGTTATGCTTCCGATTATGACCTCGATAACCGTCAAATTAAACTCGTTGAAAATACCGCTGTTCATTTTTTTATCCTTTTAATAAAATTTTTCTGGTATTCCTCAAGCCTCTGCGGCGTGTAGCTGTAGTATGGAGGCTCGGGATTCAGAAGGATGTTCAAGTAGTGAAACTCATCCACAATTTCCCTGTAATCCCGCGTACCGTTATACGCAATAATCCTGCCGCATTGCCTGAAACCCTCCATGCCGACAATTGCCGTGTCCAGCGGGATTTTTTTTGCCTCATGATAATATTTGAGGCTTGAGGCAATGCAGAGGGACGGAGCCTTTTCGATTTCCCGGCAAAAATACCGGCTGTCCCCCAGAAGCTTCGAATCATTCCTCACGAGGAGGAGAACATAATCGAAATTTCCCGAATAAAATTCCGGCATGACGATGATATCCGCATTGCCCGAAGTTATATCGACCTCCGGGAACCAGTAATAATTCAGCACATTGATGCATTTGCCGTTCAAGTTTTCGATCTTCGATTTGAACGCATCGCTGCTGCCTCCGGTTTCAAGATAGACGGAAGCAGCGTCATGCAGTATGACATGAGGCTCACAGCCGGCGGTTTCGGCATTTATCCCGTTATATGAGAGCCATTCCGCAAAACCGCCGCCGTTGACACTGATTTCAAATTTTTTGCCGGTTGTGTATGAAATGAACCTGTGAAAGAATTCCACAGGAGAGTGGCTGAAAAAAAGTTTATACTGCCCGCCGAAATTCCTGTCAAAAAGAGTTTTCAGCCGGTTATGAAAAACCGAATTGTTTTTGATGAACCACGCGGATGATATGAAATTCTTGACAATTGTCGTCAGCCTCTTGTCAGAGTGCCCGAGAAAATTCGAATTGGACTGGAAATCATAGTACCTGTTTGATTTTATGTCATAAAGGAAGGCGCCTTTGGCTCTTTTGAATGGATAATCTTTTTTCCCCAAATTGAATCCCCGGATGTTTATATAAAAAATAACCCGATGGTTCAAAGGCACCGGAAAAAATATTCCCGTTCCTTTTAACCCGGCGAATCATATTATAACACAATGAAAATGAAATTAAAATATTTTTATTGCCCCGCCAGACAAACGGATCACCCTTTAATTTTAATCATCGGAATATTTTTCCAGCCTGGTATATTCAAGCACCAGCTCCATGTATGCATAATCCCAGAAATCTATTTTTGCCACATGCCTGCCGTTTACCCCGTATATCTTGATTATCTTTCCCTTGCCGTAATCCCTGTGGCGCACCACGTCGCCTTCATGAAAAAACACCCCGCTTTTACTCAAGGCATTGATGCCCGGCGATTCCCGTTCGATCAGGTTTTCGGGAAGTTCATCGATGAATGACGAAGGCTCCTGGCCGCTGAACCTGCCGTAAATATTCCTCTGCCTTGCATGGGAAATCGTCAAATTCTTTCTTGCACGCGTGATGGCAACATAAAAAAGCCGCCTTTCCTCTTCAAGCTCCTCCATGGATTCCATTGATTTGATGCCTGGGAAAACGCCTTCTTCCAGACCCGCTATGAACACATTGTCAAATTCAAGCCCCTTTGCATTGTGGATAGTCATGAGCTTTATCCTGCCCTCCGCGGGCTCCTCCCTTATGTCCGTGAGGCTCGCCTCCTCAAGCAGGTTCAAAATTGCGTCCTCGCCCGTGCCCCTGCCCTCTATTGTGTTGAAGAATTCCGTAAGGTTGCCGATTTTATCCGTGCCTTCGGTTTTGTCGGCATGCTCGTAGTGTTCCCTCAGGCCCAGGAGGTAAAAATAATCGTTGATGATCTTCGGGATCGGCTCATTGGCGATCCTGTGTTCCCTGTCCCTGAAAATTTCAAACAAAACCTTGAATGAATCTTTTGCTTTTTTGTTCATTCCGTCGAATTTCTCAATGTTTGAAAGCGCATCGATCATGCCTGCATAACCGTCCAGCTGCTCGTAGAAATTTTCAAGCGCCTTTTCGCCGATCCCGCGCGGCGGTTTGTTTACGAACCTAGCAAAACTTATCCTGTCGTCGGGGTTTATCAGCCATTTGATAATGCTCACGGCGTCCTTGATTTCCTCCCTTTCAAAAAACCTTATCTGGCCTATCAGGACATAAGGCACCGAATTCCTGTTGAAATACTGCTCGAAGGGCCTTGACTGGTTGTTTGTCCTGTAGAGGATTGCTGTTTCATTCAGGTCGAGCTTTTTGCTGTTTATCATGCCGGCTATCATTCCTGCTTCGGCAAGCTCGTCGCCGGCTTCCAGGAGAATGATCCTGCCGCCGCCGTTTTTCGAAGTGAAAAGATTTTTACCCAAACGCATCGTGTTATTGCTTATCACCTCGTTTGCAGCATTAAGTATGGTTGAGGTGGATCTGTAGTTTTCCTCAAGCCTGATGACCCTAGATTTGCTGAAATCCCTTTCAAAGTTGAGGATTATGCTGATATCCGCTCCCCTGAATTTGTAGATCGACTGATCCTCATCACCCACAACCATCACGCTGTTTTCATCCCTGGAAAGAGCCTTTAAAAGCTCAAACTGCGTCCTGTTTGTGTCCTGGTATTCGTCCACAAGTATGTGCCTGAACCTCTGCCGGTACTTTAACGCAAGCTCGGGATATTTATTGAAAATCTTTATGGGCTCCAGTATCAGATCCTCGAAATCGAAACAGTTGGATTTTTTCAACGACTCGTTATAGAGTTTGTAAATATCGAGGTAAAGGTCGTCCCTGAAATCCATGAGCGTGATGTCTTCCAGTTTCTGCTTGTAATCCTGCACCCACTTTGCGATCATATCTGATTTGCTGCCCTTCAGATCGAATTTTTTCAGGATTTCGGTCAGGGCCTTTTTTGAATCCGCAGCATCGTAAATCTGGAAATACCTCGACCTTCCTGCTGCAAACGGCACCTCCCGGAGTATAAACGAGCCGAAGGAATGGAAAGTTTTGATCATTATGTCCATATCCTTTCCCGTGTATTTCAGCACCCTTTCCTTCATTTCATTCGCTGCCTTGTTGGTAAAGGTAACGGCAAGGATATTGAAGGGATTTACATTCATCCTGTTTATTAGGTAGATAATCCTCGAAGTAATGGCCCTCGTTTTGCCGGTACCCGCACCGGCAAGTATAAGCACGTTGTGCTCTCCGGTGGTCACCGCCTCCCTCTGCCTTTCATTCAATTTATCAAGTATGTCGTCCATCGTACTTTCTGCCTTCGCTTTGAAGAATTATTTCGCGTAAAAATCCTTTTCATTCAGTTTCCTGATTTCACCATCGTAAAATTCCCCGGGCCTTATGTTTTCCGCATCGATCACGGTCAGCCCGTCAACCTCCGGTGACTGTCCCCAGAACCTGCCGA
>JBJKSS010000348.1:0-8761 GCA_046703745.1 Spirochaetota bacterium | reverse complement strand
ATACGACTATACCAAAGATGAGCTGTTAAAGATGCAGGAAGTCGCGCGGGGACTGGATATTAAATCCGAAGAATCCGGTTTTGCCTTTGATATTTACAATAATGAAGATATCGACCAATTTGAATTTTACAATGCAGTCAGGAAGTATTCGCTTGTCAGCGCGGCCGTAGGTTTCATACCGATACCTGTTTCGGATATATTCCTGCTTACTCCGCTGCAGATCGGGCTCGTTGCAAAAATTGCGGGTATTTATGAATACAAAATCGAGCCGAAAGATTTTTTAAAAATGCTTGCAGGAGTAATCGGCGCCGGTCTTGTTTTCAGGACAGTATCGAGATTGTTCAACAGTTTGATCCCGATAATAGGCTGGGGCATCAATGCGGCAATAGCTTATTCCGGAACCTATGCCCTGGGGATCATAACAAAAAGATACCTCGAGGCAAACGGTGAACTTACAAATGAAACCATCAGGGAAATCTGGCTCAAATCCTATGAAGACGGCAAAAAGGAATTCGCATCGTTAAAAGAATATATTTTTAAAATGAAGGATGATTTGATCAGGCAGTTCGAGGCAATAAGAAACAAATCCGGAAAATTCGATGAAGGCCACCCTGTTGAAGACGGTTATTTTGAAGAAGAGGCGCATGAAGCTGGAAATAAACAAAAAAAAGTTGACGTGAAGACAGTGAAGAACAAAAGGTCTTCAGCCTGAGTTATTCAGGATTTCTTTGCCACACTCGGGGCAATTTCACTTTTAGTGTAATCTTTTTTTATCAAAAGTTCTACGGGAATGGCCTCGTCCAGTCCCTTTGATTCGTCAAGGAATTTGCCCCTGATTTTATTTGCCTGATTGGCCGTAACCTCGATATTCTTGTCTGCAATTGGGAGGTTCCCAATCATCTCGGCAATACTGTCAAGAACATGGAGTATGGCCTTGTTTACAGGATAACCCTGTCCTTCTGTTCTGTCGAGTTGTTTACCGAGATGATTTATATCCTCCGGAGTTATTGGAAAAAGCTTATAGCCTTCTAGTGCATTCTCGTAGGATACTTTTAAAATACCAAGAATAACCATGAATAACTTGGGATAAATTTCTCCAGCCATCCATTTTTTCAGCATTGTGAAACATTTTTGCAAAATAAATGAATTTGGCTGTATTGTTATAAAAAAGGTTTCCGGATCATTGCTGCCCAGGAGAGCATCTATGATCCAGTGATTGCCTGTACCCAGCAAATTTAAAAATATCGGATAATTGTCAGGAGTAATGCCTTCTTTTGCCATGAATTTTGCATAGGTATATGCCACATCCACGCTCTCCTGTGTCGAGCAGTCAAACATATTGTGAAGATATGTTAATTCAAGACTATCAATTTCTTTCTCATTCCACCATGTTTTTATCTGCTTTTTCATCATTATCCCGCTTTTATTAATTGAGCCCTATTCGCCTTTTGATTTTGATTCTTTTGAGGGAGTCACTTCATCTTTTTTAAAGTCCCCTTTTTCAAGAAATATATCGGGGATTGCTTCTTTCAAATGCTTCGTTATATCAAGGAATTTACCCCTGATGTTGTTAGCCTGGGTTGCAACCTGCAATATTTCCTGATCTTTAACCGGTATGCCGGGATCAATTAGTGATGCAATTTTATCCAGAAGGTAAAGTATTGTCATGTTAACCGGATTTTTTTGATCCTGGGTTTCATCAAGATGTTTACCAAGGTTATTTACATCCGGTATTGTTACGGGATATAATCTGTAGCCTTCAAGCGGATTTTCATATGCAACCTTTAATAATCCGAATACAACCAGCAGGCTTTTCGGATAAATACTGCCTCTTTTCCAGCCGGTTAGCATTTTAAAACATTCGGCAATAAGGAAAGAATTGGGCTGTACCGGCTTAAAGAATTCTTCGGGAGGGGTATTGCCGATTAATGCATCTATCACCCAGTGATTGCCGGATTCTAGCAACAACATAAAAACAGGATAATTATCTGAGTTAAGCTTTATTTTTTCGGATATGTACCTCGCGTAGGTTATGGAAGCATCAACTGCCAGACCACTGTCGCAATCGAATATTTCATGCAAAAAATTTAATTCCAGATTGTTGATCTCCAGTTCCGACCAGCCGTGTTTTATCCTTGTAGAGTTGCCCATCTATATTCTCCTTGTTTAGCTATTTAGAGAAAATAAAAAGTAACAATATATTGTAATTTAAATTACAATATATTGTTCGTTTTATTAAAAATTATTCCTTTTTCTTTCTAGTGGTTTCGCCGCTGCCTGTCGATGGTTTTTCAGCCTGTTTTAAGGGAACGAGTTTTCTCGGCTGTATTTCCTTGTCAAGATTGGGCTCGGTTTTTAAAAGCACTTCAGGAATAACATCTACGAGTCTCTTGGTTGAATCATAGAAATTATTTCTTATATTATGTGCATGAACGGCCAAGTCTTCCATGTCTTCATCGATGCCCTGTCCCTCGAGTTCGCTTATCTTGTCGAGAATGTCCAGTATGCTCCTGTTTAACAGGTCATCCTGCCCTTTTTCTTCAATCAGATGCTTGCCGAGGCTGTTTACATCGGCGATGGTAGGCGGATAAATTTTATACCCGTCAAGCGGTGTATTGTAGGCGGCCTGGAAAACGCCAAGAATAATGCCCAATGTCTTGGAGTAAATTTCCCCCGTATGGTACCTTGTAAGGAAACTGAAGCATGTTGCCACAATAAAATAGTTCGGCTGGATCGAGCTCATGAAAAGGAACGGATCCCTTGTTCCCAGCAATGAGTCAATTACATGACTGTTTCTTACACCGAGTATTTTTAAAAATACCGGATAATTGTTGTTATTTATGCCTACGCTGTTTAAATACTTGGCGTAGGTTATTGCTGCTTCAACGGCTTCTTCGGTCCTGACTCCCAGAAGACCGCTTAAAAGATTGTATTCTATGTGAGCGACTTCTTCTTTTGTATATGACTGCTTTTTTTCAAAAAGTTCTATCATAAAAAAACCTCCTAATTATAAATTTAATCTAAAAAGACGTATTCAGGAGCAATCTCTTTAGCAATGTAGTCGGATTTGACAAGCAGAACTTGTGGAATAATGTCTTCCATTTTTCTTCTCTTGTCAAAGTAGAATGTCCTTATGCTGTTTGCCTGTCTTGCCATTTGTTCTATATTGGTATCCTGTGTGGTGCCTTCAAGAGAACCCAGCCTGTCCAGAATGTCAAGAATACATCTGTTGTTTGGATCATCCTGTCCGGTTTCCTTGTTAAGATGCTTGCCGAGATTATTTACATCATTGATGCTGACGTTGTAGATCTTATACCCGTCTTTTGCCGAACTGTATGAAGCCTGGAGTATGCCCAAAATTATTGCCAGCGTTTTGGGATAAATGCCTCCGGGATGCCAGTTGGTCAGCAGTTTAAAAGCAGACAGTATAAGATAATTATTGGGCGGTATCGGGCTCAACAGCAGGAACGGGTCCTTGCTATAGATCAATGAGTCGATAACCCAATGATTTTCAACTTCCAGTAATTTTAAGAATAACGGGTAGTTTTCTGTTGTCAAACCTGATAATCTTAAAAATCTTGCATAACAAATACAAGCTTCTACTGCTTCAATTGTCCTGCATCCAATCATGCCTTCTATGATGTTTATTTCAACATCCATTATGGACTCTTTGGTCCAGGCATCCTGTATTTGTCGCTCCTTTTCCTTATCCATAAAAAACCTCCTTTTATTTAAAATGCAAATACAGAAAAAACTTCCAAATAATTATATTTATGAAGTCATTTATATTATTATTTTCGAAGTTGCATATAATGTCAAATTTTTTTGAAAAAAATAAAATTTTTCCTGAAATTTATGTTAAATTTGAGAAAATTAATTCATTAAAGAGGCTTTTATCATTCTTTTTGCTTAATTGTTGATAATTTAAGGTTAAATTTTTTAATAGTTATCATTTTTAAATTTAAACTTTAAAATATGTAAAAAATCTACCTAATATCCTTAAAAAGCTTGATTTTTTGATTGATTGATTGTATACTAATTTTTACTTCCAGGTATTCAAAAGGAATTATACTTGTTTATCCCCGATGAAGTGTTAAAGGAGATAAAATATAAACTTGACATAGTTGAAGTTGTCAGAGATTATATACATAGCTTAAAAAAAGTCGGCAAAAATTGGGTTTGTTTGTGCCCATTTCATAATGATCACAATCCTTCCATGCGCATTTCTCAAGATTTGGGTATTTTCAAATGTTTTAGCTGCGGGGAAGGCGGAGATATTTTTGGGTTTGTTCAAAAAATTGAAAATATTTCGTTTGTAGAATCAGTTAAGTTATTGGCGAAAAAGGCGGGCATAGAACTTAATCTGCAAGCCGGGGATTTATCCGGCAGTTTCAAGCAGCGTGAAGAACTACTGCAGTTTAATAATCGATTGGTCAGGTTGTTCCAGCATTTTTTATTGGAGCGAAGGGAAGGCTCGGAGGCTTTAAAATATCTTGTCAACAGGGGAATAACGAAGGAAATTATTGAAAATTTTAAACTGGGCTACGCACCGAAAGATTTTAAAAAGATCCTCAATGTTTTCCACAAAAAAGGTTTCAATGACGATTTTTTGTTGACAGCGGGTATAGTGAGCCGGGGTGAAAGAGGATTAAAACCGCTGTTTTATGACAGGGTGATTTTTCCGATTTTCAGCCAGAATAATGAATGTGTCGGATTCGGCGGCAGGGCGCTGAATAATGATGTGATGCCGAAGTACATAAATACTCCTGAAACCCTGCTTTATAAAAAGAGCAGAAGCCTGTACGGCATAAACAATGCGAAAAAATATATCAGGGAACAAAAAAGGGTGTACCTGGTTGAAGGTTATATGGATGTGATAGCGTGCCATAAAAACGGCATTATGAATGCGGTCGCTCCATGCGGTACGGCTGTTACAGCCGGACAGATAGCCCTTTTGGGAAGGTATACAGAAGAACTTGTTTTATTTCTCGATGCAGACAGTGCGGGCATCAAAGGCGCAGAGAAGGCTTTAAAAGAGGCAAGTAATTCCCTTCTGAAAAAATATGTCCTTGTTCTTAAAGAGGGAAAAGATCCCGATGAATACTTCAAAAATCATACGATTGAAGATTTTAAGGCGCTGGAGAATGATTTACTGGACGGGTTTGATTTTTTGGTCAAAACCAGGACAGAAAATATAGACAAGAGGGATTATACAGTATTGATGAATTCCCTGAATTCGATATTCGAATTCATAGCTCTTGAAGATAACGAAATAATCCAGAATTCAATGGTTGAAAGACTGGCAGGTTTGTTGAACATCGACAAGCGCAGTGTGGCAAGGGAATATCTGAATTATAAAAATAAATTCAGGCTGAAGGGCGGCAGGCTTTATGATGAAGAAACTGCTAAAAACGGCATTAGTGAAGGGGAAAAGGTAAACATTGGAATATTGATCCTCGATAATTCCCTGAAAAGGGAAATCGACCTGATTTTGATGCTTTTGTTTCTGGAGAATGCCAGAGATTTGATTAAAAAAACATTTTTGCATGAAAGGCAATTTTTGAATGATTTTACGCAAAATTTGTTTAAAAAAATTTTTTTTGAAAATTTATCCGTGGATAAGAAGAATTTTATCGGCCTGTTTGACTATAATTTGATAAAAAAATACATAGAAAACCGTTTGTTTTCGGAAGAATTCAGGGCAAGCGAGACCGTATTGTATAATAATGCGGTTGACAGGATTATCGATTTAATCAAGAGGCACTTTAAAAGGCAAAATCAGGCCATCAATGAAAAAATAAAATTGGGCGAGCTTTATCAGGATGATGAGCTCGTCAAAAAGCTTCAGGAAGAAAAATCTGTAATTATAAACGATATTATTTAACTGAACAAAATACAGGAGGTGAAAAAATAATGATTGAGAAAATCACCGATTATCCGGAAATAAAGAAATTACTTGAACTGGGCAGAAAGAAAAAGGAATTAACGATCGACGAAATTAATAAAAATCTGCCCCAGGATATTATAAATTCCGAGAAAATCGACGATGTTTTTATCCTTCTTCAGAAAAAAAACATCAATGTCATCGATGATGTTGAAATGCTTTCCATTGAGGAAATCAACAAGGAAATTTTGACGATTGACGAGAAAAAGCATAAAAAGGGAGAGGTTCGCAAGGAAAAGAAGGTGATTTACAGCGGGAGCACAACTGCAACCGATGATCCAATAAGGATTTACCTGAGGGAGATCGGCAAGGTTGACCTGTTGAAGGCTGAAGAGGAAGTCGAGCTCGCCAAGATGATCGAAGAAGGCGAGAAGATTATTCATGCCGGTATACGGAAAACCGGTATAACCATCATAGAATTCTATAACATACTTGAAAAGATAAGTGTTGACCCGATAGATATGGATAAACCCGTTGTAACGATTAGATCGGACTCAAGGGAGTATTCTTCCGAAAAAAAGAGAATTAAAAGCAAATACAAGGAAATCCTACAGGCATATATGAAAAAGGTACTGATGTTCAAGACCCTTTTGAACAAGCTTCACAACTCGCGCGATGAAGAGGAAAAAAACGATTTAAGGGAGCAGATCAGGAAGGTCAGGGAAGAGGCCTTTTCAATCATATTTTCGCACGAGATTGACAACCAGGACATCATCAAGGTTGCGGAAGAAATCATAAAGGTTGTCAAGAAGATCGAGGAAATTGAGAATAATTCCATAAAGATCATGAGAAAATTCGGATTCAAGGATATTAAACAGATCAAACAGCTTAACAAGGTTATCATCGGGGCTACTGACCGAAGGGAAATCGAAGATGAATACAACATGTCCATCGAGAAAATTTCGGACTACATAAAGAAGGTTAAATCAAACGAACAGTCGCTCAAGTCCAAGGAATACAAATACAACAACAGTGTCGAAGAGCTGAAGCAGGCCGGAAACGAGGTTGCAACAGGGCTCTTCATGGTGAAGAATGCAAAAGACAAGCTTGTACGTGCAAACTTGCGGCTGGTAGTGTCTATTGCCAAAAAATACACCAACCGCGGCATGCACTTTTTCGACCTTATTCAGGAAGGCAACATAGGTCTCATAAAGGCCGTTGACAAGTTTGAATACAGGAAGGGCTACAAGTTTTCCACTTATGCAACATGGTGGATCAGGCAGGCCATAACGAGATCGATCAGCGACCAGGCACGAACCATCAGGGTGCCGGTGCATATGATCGAGCAGATAAACAAGGTGTTGAAAGAATCAAGGCAGCTCATGCAGAGACTTGGCAGGGAGCCGACCGACGAGGAAATCGCAATGGAGCTCGACTGGCCAATCAGCAAGGTCAAGGCAGTCAAGAATGTCTCCAGGGAACCTGTCAGTCTTGAGGCGCCGATCGGCGAAGAGGACGACAGCCTGCTCGGAGAATTCATCGAGGACAAGGGGTTTGAGAATCCCGCAAGCTTTGCCACATTCAGGGATCTGCAGGAGCAGCTTACCAAGGTGATTCGTACGCTCACAAAAAAAGAGCAGGACGTACTGAAGATGAGGTACGGTCTCGAGGACGGTTATTCCCTGACACTGGAACAGGTCGGTTATATTTTCAATGTAACAAGGGAAAGAATACGACAGATCGAGGCCAAGGCCCTTAGGAAATTGAGGCACCCGGTAAGGCTGAGGAAACTCAAAGACCATCTGGATGAATGATTAAAAATCAAGCTTCAAGCATATTTTTTATGCCATGCAGGGGTATTCTCACCCAATCCGGCCTGTTGTTGAGCTCATATCCAATTTCATAAACAGCCTTGTTGAGTAAAAAAATATTCAGAAGCATTTGAAGGTCGTCTGTATTGCCCGGGATAAAAGAAGCCGTTTTTACGGTTTCAAGGTATGATTTGAGGAATGTTCCGGAGACGCATTTGTACCAGTTTTCGGCCCAGGGCTCAAGAGCCGGTATTTCATTTTCATGAAATGTTTTTTTTCCGTATAAAACCGAATATACAGGATAATGGAACGATCTGATCATGCCTGCAACATCTCTCAGCGGCGACCTCTTAAGGCGGCGTTCACCTATTGAACGAGCCGGTTCCCCTTCAAAATCTATTATCACAAAGTCATTTCCTGTGAAAAGCACCTGGCCCAGATGGTAATCCCCGTGTATCCTGATTTTTGCGGCAGCTATTTTTTTTGTGATAAGTTTGCCGTATCTTGCTATGATTTCAATTTCCATGGATAACAGGTAATCAATGTCCTGTCTTATCTGCTCCTGACGGCTCTTCAGTTTTTTTTTCAGCATGTCCAGGAGCCGCAGTAAAGAGCTTCTCATGGAATGATACAATGAACGCTGGTATAAAAGGGAAAAAGGCTCTGGTGTAAATTTTGGGTCCGTACGTTCATTGGAAAGGGCAAGGTGCATCTCACCCGTCCTTTTGCCAAGCAGTCTCACCATTTCAAGGAAAACTCCGCCGATTAATTCGTGGAAAATTGCCGGCACCTCGGTTGTGCTTAACTTCAGCAAGGAAGATGAAATGGGCGGCAGTACGGTGATATCTGCCTGTTTTTCCAGAACCCGTTCGAAATATGCGGCTGCATGGTGAAGGGAAAATGCCCAGGCATCCTGCTGATTAGCAACATATTTCTGGAGGATACCGATAACTATGGGTTCGACTCCCTGCCTGCGGTATTCTACTGCCCCGTAAAATGCCGGCGTGTTTGAAAATGAGGCCCTGTCTGTCAGGTACCTGCTTATCTCCAGATCAGGGTTGATGCC
>JBJKSS010000347.1:0-5635 GCA_046703745.1 Spirochaetota bacterium | reverse complement strand
ATTACAGCAGAATGCTTCAATGCATCCCGGATTCAAGGCTGCTTCTTGCATATTATGAAGGGCAGATGCTTGCCGGCGGCATATTTACCTATACGAACAGGCAGGGGTTGTATTATTACGGTGCGTCAGGCGATAACATGCGCAATTTAATGGCCCCGTATCTCGTGCAGTGGGAAGCTATAAAAATTGCAAAACAGGCGGGCTGCAGTTACTTTGATTTTATGGGGATATCCGATCCTGAGTGCCCGGATGACAGGCTTTCAAGCGTAACGGAATTCAAAATGAAATTCGGCGGGGATATCGTAAAATTCAATTCTTCATTCATAATTATCCACAACAGGTCTGTTTACAGGCTGGTTTCATTCTTGAAAAAAATTCTTAAATAAGACAGGTAAGACAAACACCTACAAAAAATTGATAGAAAATCCTACAAAGAACAAAAAATTTTCTTACAGAATTAAATTTGTTTTAATATAATCAAAAAATATCATGGGTTCAAAAATAATAAGTTATAATAAAGGAATAAAATTCATGCTCCGGGGACATAAAATGATTAATGATTTTCGCTGTTATGAAATACTTGACTGCATTCCTGATCCGCTTATTATTTTTGATAAGGATTATTCGGTGGCTTATGCTAACAGGACTTTTGAAATCATGAGCGGGTATAAAAAAGAAGATATTTTAAATACAAAGCCCCCGTTTCCCTGGTTTGACGGGAAAGAATTCGGGGTGTTGAATAAGAATATGGATAATTATTCCGCAAAAGAGAAGTTATTCAGTAAGTCCGATGGAGAGAAAATATGGGTGGAAGTAACCGATATCTTTCTTACGGATAAAAATAACAATAAAATAATCATCGAAAGCTGGAAAAATATCAACAAGAGGAAAAACGCGGAAAATACTCTGATGAATTATCAGCAGCAGCTCAATTTATTAAGCAATCATCTTGAATTCATAAGGGAAAAGGAAAGGAAAAAAATAGCACAGGAAATTCATGATGAACTCGGGCAGATCTTAACGGTATTGAAAATGGATTTGTTCTGGACATTGAAAAAAATTCCCGAAGAGTTTGATAATCTGGTTGAAAAATCCAAATCTATGATACAGCTAATCGATGATGCCATAAAATCGGTTCAGAGAATATCGCTTGAATTAAGGCCGAGACTGCTGGATGATTTCGGTCTTGTAGAGGCAATCGATTGGCAGGTCAGGCAATTCATAGAAGTTTCTGATATTAATTGCGAAATAATCGAGATGCCTGAAAACATCGATATGGAGCAGGAGTCTGCGATAGCTTTTTACAGAATCATCCAGGAAATATTGACCAACATCGTAAGGCATTCCCAGGCAACATGCGTAAAATTAAGTTTAACATTAAACGATGAATCACTGACTTTAACGGTTACGGACAATGGCAGGGGAATGCCTGAAGAAATGTTGAATGACCCCAAGGCTTTGGGGATCATAGGCATCAGGGAGCGCATAAAATATCTTAACGGCAGGTTCAATGTTTCAAGCAACGGAAATGGAACAAATATCAAAGTTATTATACCGTTAAACAGATACAAGGAGCAAAAAATTGATTAATTTAATAATAGCCGATGATCATCCCATTGTACGCAAGGGAATAAAGCAAATTTTTGAAGGCACCGATGACATCGGCGTTGTCGCAGAAGTATCAAACGGACAGGAATTGCTGGATGTAATAAAAAAAGTCAGGGCAGATATAATCCTTCTTGACATATCAATGCCCGGAAGAAGCGGGCTTGACATATTGAAGCAGATAAAATATGAGATGCCCGGGTTGATGATATTGATCTTAAGCATGTTCCCCGAGGAGCAGTATGCAATCAGGGCATTGAAAGCCGGAGCATCTGGCTATATAACCAAGGAAAGCGCGCCGGAAGAACTTATAAATGCCGTGCATAAGGTTCAATCCGGAGGCAAATATGTCAGCCTCACGCTTGCAGAAAAACTGGCAGACAAATTCGACATTAATTCTCCAAACCCGATGCATGACAGGTTGTCTGACAGGGAATTCCAGGTGCTATGCATGATAGCATCCGGTAAATCGGTTACCGATATTTCCAAGGAAATTTTTTTAAGTGTCAAGACCATCAGTACATACAGGGCAAGGATACTTGAAAAAATGAATTTCAAAAACAATTCCGATATTACAAGATATGCAATGGAAAACCGCCTGATATAATTTTAAAAAAAATGCAGTTCGAATTTATTCTGTTATGAAAAAAGAATTTAATGATTAAACATATTCGGAAGATCAATAAATTTTTTTAAAAATTTCCAGCTAAACAATTGGCAGGGCCTTAAAATCTGTCAGAGAATTCTTACAAAAGAATTCATGAAATTCTTACACACAAAAATTTATTTTATTGCAAAAATTTCATCAAGTCCATAAGATAATTATATCAGTAATTAATAATAAAAATAATTTTTTGGAGTTGTCCTATGCAAAACAAATTCATTGTAGTTTTGCCGGTAAATATACAACAGTTGAGTCTCGGCTTTTCGACTTATAAAGAAACAAAAACAATTGTCTGCGAGGCCGGGACGGCGCTTGAGGTTTATAACAAGTATCCGCAGGCCATAATAATTCAACCTGTCAAGGTTGAAGAATGATTTTAAAGTAAAGGAGGTATGAAATGCCCGAAAAGACAGGTGAAGTTTACACGGATAATTTCAGCGACATTTATGATGAAGATGACGCTGATACAATGGCGGACAAATATATGACCTTTAAGGTCGGAGAAGAAGTCTTCGCCATTGAAATTCAATTCATTATTGAAATTGTTGAAATGCAGAAAATTACAGAAGTCCCCGATTTACCTGAGTATGTTAAAGGGGTAATAAATTTGAGGGGTAAAATCATCCCTGTAATAGACTTGCGTTTGAGATTCAATTTGCCGCAGCAAAAATACGGGGACAGGACATGCATTGTTATTACCGATATAAACAATACCGCAGTAGGATTCATCGTAGACATTGTTGATGAGGTTGTAACAATAATCCAAGACAATATCGCCCCGGCTCCCGATTTTAAGATTTCCGGCAAAAATGAGAAATATTTAAGGGGGCTCGGTAAGGTGGGGGAAGAAGTCAAGATCATTCTTGATGTTGAAAAATTATTATACAGGGAAGACTTGAATAAATTTAAAGGAATTGAAAATGAAGAGATTAAATCAAAAGATAAGCAAAATGAATTACCCGCATTATGAAATTAATAGTTTCAAACTGAAGCATGCGTTTTTATTGAAATGCTTTGTTGGCCTGTTGTCGTTTATTTACAAATAAGAATTTTTATAGGAGGAATTTATGTTGAATAATATTAAAATAGGGCCGAAACTGATTTTCGGTTTTTTACTTGTTGCATTAATTGCCGGATTAATCGGATGGTTCGGTATTTACAACATGAAGGCCATAGAAAGGGCCGATACAAGGCTTTATGAAAAAATGACCGCACCGTTCGGCAATCTGATAGATTTTGCTGTGCCTATACAACAGGCCGATGTCAATCTGCATAAAATGGTCTTAAGCTCCGATGTGAATGAAATGGCAGATTACAAGAATAAAATAGATGAAAGTTTCAAAAAAGCCGATGAAAACATAACAGAGTTTAATAAAAATATTCTTACCAAAGAAGGGCAGGGATTGATGAATGAAATTAAATCGAGCCTTGATTCATTCAAAACCGCTGCGGGAAAAGTTATTGAGTATGCCATGGCTGACAAAGATGCGGAAGCCGTACATATTTTGAATACGGACGGATCAAAGGCTGGCGGTGAAATTAATGCTGCCACAGGTAAAATCATTGCCCTGAAGATCGAGCTTGCCAGGCAGACTTCTGACAGCAATACCGGCCTGTCAAATAAAGCCGCTTTTACAATGCTGACTATAATCGGGCTCGGGATAATCATGGCTATATTATTGGGGTTGATTTTAACAACATCGATAAGCGGCCCCATAAAACTCATTACCGACGGTTCAGGAAAACTTGCAGTTGGTGATATTGATTTAAGCGGGATAGACAGGAATAAAATGGAGAAAATTTTCAAAAGGGGCGATGAGATCGGGAATATCGGCAAGGCATTTAACAAGCTTATTTTATATATGAAAGAGAAGGTCGAGGCAAGTGAAAATATCGCAAAGGGAAACATCGATATAAATGTGAACATTGCAAGTGACGGCGACAAACTCGGTATTGCATTCTCGGAAACAATAACCGCCCTGAATGAGATATTGGGGCAGGTGAATGCAAGCGTGGATCAGGTTAATACCGGGGCATTGCAGGTTTCTTCTGCGAGCCAGGAGCTTTCGCAGGGCGCAACGGAGCAGGCATCGAGTCTTGAAGAAATAACCTCAAGTGTTACCGAGATCAACAGCCAGTCAAGGCAGAATACCGAAGGTGCAATGAAGGCAAGCGAAATGGCAAATCAGGCAATGGAAGGGGCATCGACGGGCAACAAGCAGATGCAGGATCTGGTGCTTGCCATGCAGGATATCAGCAGGTCAGCAGAAAGCATAAGCAAAATTTCCAAGGCAATCGACGACATAGCTTTCCAGATAAATCTTCTTGCCCTGAATGCGAATGTTGAGGCTGCGCGTGCCGGCAAATACGGCAAGGGTTTTGCAGTAGTCGCTGAAGAAGTAAGGAACCTCGCTGCCAGAAGTGCGGAGAGCGTAAAGGAAACCACTGCCCTGATTGAAGAAGCAATAAAAAATATCGACAAGGGCAACAAGTTTGTCGAGTCAACCGCAAAAAAAATTGAAGAAATAGTGAGCATCGCCGGCAAGGTGAAAGAAATTGCGGATGAAGTTTCTTTTTCAAGCAAGGAGCAAACCCAGGGGCTGGACCAGATTAATGTCGGACTTGGGCAAATTGATCAGGTAACACAGGCAAATACGGCAAGTGCCGAGGAATGCGCCTCTGCGGCCGAAGAGCTTGCAAGCCAGGCCGAGGTTTTAAAAACTATTGTGGCAAGGTTCAGGCTCAAGGGAGAAACCAAATTTTTGCATGAAGAAACTCACAAAAAAAACGAACAGATAAAAATTGAGCATTTCAAGCAGGACAGGAAATTTAATTTTAATCATAATTCTGCCGGTAATTCAAATAAAATAGATACAAAGAAAGTTGTAAATCTTGATGATAATAATTTTGGAAAGTTTTGATTAATTAACTCCTTTTGTGGTAAATTTTACAGGAAGTTTTCCTGTAAAATTTACCAGTATATTATAACAAAAGGATGATTTTTACTGCAAGTAACAGTATTAAATAATTTTTATTATTCAATAAAACATGATGTAAAATACAGGAGTTGGCAAATGCAAAGTAAATTCGTCGTAGTTATTCCATTAAATATCCAGAAATTAAATTTGGGATTTTCAACTTATAAGGAAACTGCAACAATTGTCTGTGAAGCAACAACAGCGCTTGAGGTCTATATGAAATATCCCCAGGCTCTTGTCATTCAACAGCTGAAAAAAAGATAAGCCGGAATGAAGAACGTCTAAATTATAGTGTCATTATACAAACATTCTTTTGTATCCCCTGAGTAATTAGTGGGGAATTTTGTAAAAAAAGTGAATTTTTTTTAAATTAGAGTATTAATAAAAT
>JBJKSS010000346.1:0-4917 GCA_046703745.1 Spirochaetota bacterium | reverse complement strand
ATGTACTTGTAGGCAAGCTCCGTTGCTTCAGGCTCCGTAATCGAGGGTATGGTGGTGAAATGCCTGAATTTTCTGCCGGTTGCAGCAATGTATTTGCCCTCAATATCATATTCATCGAGATATGAAGCAAGCAGAGTTTTCGGGTCACCTTCGTGCTCCCTGACAATTGTTTTTTCTATTTTAATTTCATTATTGATCTTTCTGATTTCAACCAGCGACAGGGTTGACGCTCCGAGACAAATACCAAGCGCACTCGAATTATTGTCCTCAAACTTTTTTTCCATAAAATAAACCCCTCTATATTTTGATATAATTATACCATAAATTTAGTTCAGATTGAATAATAATTCTGTAAATAGTATAAATATTTGTTTGTGAGTGAGTAATCACTCAAATATAAATTAAAAGAAAAATTTTGTCAAGAAAAAAGGCGGCAAAAGAGGCATTCTTAAAAATTTCACTTGATTTGTTACGCTAACATCAAGCAGTTTCTGCTGGACATTCAGCATTCAGCGTTTCATGCCAGAACTACAGCAAGGCTTGCTTGATGTCCAGTATTTTATGCTGGAAGTGCAGCAAGATTCGCCGGATATTCAGCATTCGATACTTCATGTTCAGCAAAGCTTGCCGGATGTTCGCACTCATTGCTTTATGTTCGGCAATGTTTGCTTAATCTCCAGCAGATCATACTGGACTTCCGGCTGCTTTTGCTTAAAATGGACAAATATTTATCAAATTTAACTACTTTCTTGACTAAAAGATAATATTTTTTTTATAAATAATTATGACCAAAATTAAAGATAATTTTTTTAATATTTCAGGAAGAATTTTTTCCTTTTTAATTTTTATTACCGGTCTGTTTTTTTTAAAATGGTCTGCCGCCTATCTGCTCATAGGGTTCTGGATCGAAGAGGTCTTGATATTCATCTTCACTTCAATAGAGAATGCCATCTTAAGATTTAAAAATCCCGAAGAAAAGAAAAAGGCATCCACCGGCCGTTTTGCCTATATTTTCTTTATTTTCTTTCATCTTGTTTTTATCATAATCTTCCTGTTCATAGCCTCGCCGAAGGATCCGGATATAAAACCGTTGTTAAATTTAATAATCGGGATCGTATTCCAGAAACACTTCTATATTGAAAGAAGTGTTTATCTTGCCCTGCTTGAAATATCAGGCAGTTTTTTCTTATGGAACATTATAGACCTCCTTCAGACAAATTTTATCGGTAAAAATGCAAATAAAATAACGGTCGAAGATATAGATAACAAAACCAAGGCTTCACTCTTGCTGCCTCACATGACCATAATCGGCGGCGGATTTGCATTAATCGTTTTAAAATCGGTTAATTGGCTTTCAATAGGTTTGATAGCGGGTAAATTTTGCGTCGAACTTTTTCTGTTTGCTGTTACAGGGAAGACTAAAAAGGCGGAAGTAGAGTCATGAATCGGTCATTGATTAATGGCAGGAAAAGTTAAAAACTTCCAAGAAAACTTGTCTCAAACACGCAAAAATGATGATCATATAATGATTGCCTGAAATCCGGGAGGCATGCCGGATTTCAAGTAATTTACGCTGAAACTTATTCTTGAGAAAACCGTTGTTGGCATTTATTGTTTTCGGAGAAAAAAAGCGCCCCGGCGATGTGCAGTAAACGGATAATTTATCGGCTTTTTGCATTCCCCCGGGCCAATGAAGCAAAAATCCCGAGGAAGCAGAGAATGGAGAATATGACAAACCCCGTCTTCATCGCCCTTAAAAACAGGAATGCATTTTCTGATGAAATTGCCGATTTACCTATGATTATTGAAAAAAGAATCATCGCAATGCCCATGGAAAGCATCTGTCCGATCTGCCTCATTGTGCCGAGTGTGGCCGAGGCCACTCCGTAATTCTTTTTTTCCACGCTGTTCATAATCGAATATGTATTGGGCGAGGAGAATAACGCAAAGCCCGTTCCCAATATTGCAAGTATTGCCATTATCAAAACGATGCCGGTTTTTTCACTGAAAAATGAAATAACAAAAAGCCCGATTGTTATCAGCCCCATGCCGATGGAAGACAGGCGCCCGGGATCCAAACTGTCAGACATTTTGCCCGTAATCGGGGACAGTGCCGATTGTACCACCGGCTGGATCACCAGGATCAGCCCGGCTGTCTGCGGGGTGAAGCCCTTTACATATTGCAGGTAAAGGCTCAGGAAGAATGCCGTTGAGTATGTTGCGGAATAATTTATGCCCGCCGCAAGATTTGAAAAACCGAAAACACGGTTTTTAATGAACATCGATACATCGAGCATCGGTGCCCTGTTCTTTTTTTCCCTGATGATAAATCCTGTTGTCAACAAGACTCCTGTAAATGCAAATATTATCCCTGCCGGCGAGGGTAATTCCGAAAAACCGTAGATAAGGGAAAATAATGAAACAGCGTATAACGCAAGACCGGGCAGGTCGAATTCCTCGCCCTTTGCCTCGTGCCATTCTTCCCTGACAAGGGCCAGCGTGAGAATGATTATTATGATGCAGAACAATATGTTCAGGCCGAATATGCTTCTCCAGTTGATGTAATGGGTCAATATTCCTCCCAAAAACGGTCCGGAAGACAGCCCCGCATAAATAAATGCAGTGTTTATTCCGATCGCCTTTCCCCTTTTGCCTGGAGAATAAACCGAAATTATCATGCTGTTCGAGGTGCTTAAAGTCATTCCAATGGCGATTCCCTGAATCACCCTTGTAATTATCAGAAACCAGGTTGAAAAGGAAAAGACCGACAACAAAGATGATGCACCGTAAACAATCGTGCCGATCATGAAGATTTTTTTCCTGCCGTAGATGTCACCGAGCCTGCCGGAAGGTATCATGACGACGCATGAAGCAAGGAGGAATGAAGTCGCGATCCACCCCAGCATAACGGCGTCTATATTGAAATCAACGCTGATGGCGGGCAGAGCGACATTTATTGACGAGATGGTAAAAGTTGATGCAAAAGAGGTCAAAGATGCGATTAATAAGACTATGGCCGGAACTGTTTTATGTTTCATGAATATAAGTATACAAACAAAACGGATTTTATTTCAATAATAAAAAATTTTATCATTTTTTTAAAAAAAAACGATAGATTTCGGACTTTCGAGCGATATATATATGTAAAAATATTTTAATATATGGAGTCTTATCATGAAAAAAGGAATAACTACACTGATATTTCTACTTTTAATTGCCAATTTTAGTTTATGCTCAAAAGGTTTCGATTTTTCAGTAGGCGGAAGCTATGGATTCGGGCTTAATTATTCATATGATTATTTGCCGGGATTTCATCAAATGGTGACTCTACCTTTCATTTTCACATATTATCCGGGGAATGGTCCGTATTTTTCAATAGGATTCAAAAATAAGGTCGGATATGGATTTACAATTTATAACGATAAGAAAAGTTTCAGTTCAACCAATTTTATGGCGGATATTAAATTTGACAAATACCCTCTCGAACATGAAATTTATGACAACCTGAGCCTTCTTATGAAATTCGGCGGTGAAAATTGCAAATTCCTGTTCGGTTTGGGAGCCGCCATGAAATATACTTTCGTAAATATTCCGGATGGAACATTTGATATAAGCGGAACGGTTTATGAGGATCCCAAAATTAATTTTTTTATTATCAAGCCTGGCGATTATCAATTTTTCAGCATGGGACCGGCATTTGATTTTAACCTTGAAGTGATCAACAAGCCGAAGACATTCAGCTTTATTGTAGGCACACCCTTTGAATTTTTCATTCCTTTTGAAAAACTTAAATTTTATAATATTTATTCGGAAATCAGGGGAAATTATCTGTATTTGTTGTCAAAATACGCCGACAGGCCATATTTTAATTTTTCATTTGGCATAGAATTTATTTTCAGTTTTTATACTTACAGGAATAATGATTGAATGTGTTTCATGTAAAAATTTCCGGATTTCCGATGCTTGTGTAATTACCAAAAAAACAAAACATGAAAAATTTTGTACTTCAGAGATAAATAGAAAAAAATTAATAATTTTATTTTTGTGGAGAATAATTGCACCTATATAAGTAAAATATAAAACCTGAAGAATCTACCCAGTCTCAAATATTTAGCATTAACAGAAGGCAGCGCCATTGCTGAGAACTCAGCAAAAAAATATAAGTATAATTAGACCACGGATCATTCCGGGGGTCTTTTTAATCTCCGATCAATCAATTGTATACTTAAAAGCAATCCCGATCCCGATTATTTTATAGGTATCGGGACGACCTAAGCCGGAAAACAATTGCCATTATAAAAAAGGAAAAGTTAAAACCGGCAAGCATATATTATAATTATATCATGAAAGTTTTTTCATTTATCATCAATAAAAAGTGGAGAATAAAAAATGGAAAATATAAGCAACGAACCAAAAAATTCAAGCTTTCTTTATGATTTGATTTTCAGTATTTTTTCACTGGTTTTCCTAACCGGGCTGTATGTGGACGGCTGGCTGCATGAACATATTATCAATGACCCAGCTTACATCATATTCCGGTAATTTCGGGATTAAACTGTTTCCTGCCAAGTCCCTTTCTTTTTCGGGAAGTATTTTAAAGCAACCTTTTATTCCCGGCGACTCGCATCCTGTCTCAGTTTGTGCACCCGCGATTCTGTGGCTGCATAAAAGTCTATCCTTTTTACCGTTTTTTGTCCGGATTCATCATGGCAACGCACCTCGTTGTCTGACTGTTGAATGACGACGGCGACCACTGACAAACCTCATAACAGCGCCCGAAAATGCTGTACGGCGGGCGGAATATGTCAACAGGTTTACAAAACTGCGGATCGCTGAAAAAAAGGGATGACAGAGACAAGTCTCCTGTGCTGGATGAACTGCATCTGCCTGAGAAATACCGGCTTGAAGACCGATTTA